>JBDRFQ010000363.1:0-5504 GCA_043818685.1 Candidatus Eiseniibacteriota bacterium | reverse complement strand
CCGGCATGCGGGAGCTCCGGCGACCGGGTGGATGCACAACCGCGTGCGCATGGTCGTCGCCTCGTTCCTGATCAAGGACCTGCTCATCCCGTGGCTGGAGGGCGCGCGATGGTTCTGGGACATGCTCGTCGACGCAGATCTTCACGTTCGAGCGGAAGCCGCCGATCGCCCGTCCTCCGGAGGAGGTCTTCTCCTTCCTCTCGGACGCTCGTTCGGGACCGGGTGCGCTACGCGGCGCGGGCGGGCGGCTCGTGCGCCGTCTCTTCATGGAGCCGGACGTGAAGAGGACCTTCGACTACCGCGAGAGGTTGCTCGCGGAGACTCTCGGAGAAGAGTGATGCCCGAAGCCCGAGACGCATCCGCGGGGCGAGACCGAGGGTACGTGCCGAAAAGGGGCTCGCCGACGTGCGGCATGGAGCGCGTGCGCATCTACGACAAGAACAATGTGCCGTTGAAGGACGGAGTCGGGATGTTCGCCGAGGCGCTGATGGAGCGGAACCCGCTTCTCCCGGTCGAGGAGGAGGGGCGTCTCCGCGACCCGAGGCTTCGCGAGAACTCCATCACGCGGATCTACGCCTAGCGGCCCTCACGCCGCTGAACCATCATCTCAAGCGTCTCGGGAACGCCTGGGTCGAGGCGCAGGCGTATCTCGCCCCTTGCCCGCGCGAGCTCGCCCTCCGGAGCGCGGTGTAGGGGGGAGCGCGCCGGCCTTCCTCGCGAGATGGGCGGCCCCTTTCTTCCCCCTCCGGACGCCGGGGGCGGGGAGGTGGCACCGCCCCCGATAAAGACCGGCCTCCTTTTGCCGAAAAGAGGGAGAGAGGGTCCGGCCGGGCCGGGAGTGCGCGCCGGATTCCCTCGGGGACGGTCCGACAATGGTCTCTTCCAGAATTCTGCTTGTCGAAGACGACCCTGATCTCGCGGAGTATCTCGCCGGACCGCTCGAGGAGGAGGGATACGAGGTTTCCGTCGCCGCCGACTCGGCCGCGGCGATCGCCGATGCGCGCCGGAGATCTCCCGACGTCATCCTCGTCGATCTCGCGGTCCGAAACCGGGAAGCGTTCCGCTTCCTCGACCGGTCCAGAATCTTCCCCGAAATCGCCTCCGCGCCGAAGGTGGCGATGACCGCGTGGGGAACGGTGCGCGAGAAGAAGGAGTGCGCCCGCGCCGGCGTCTCCTATTTCCTCGAGAAGCCGGTGGACCGCGCCCACCTCGTCTCGGTCGTTTCGTCTCTGCTCGCCAAGATCCGCTGACGCCAAGGTCCGCTGACGCCGATCCGAAAGAACCGTCCTTCGCTTCTTCGCCGTTCGGGACGGAGGGAGAGGGCTCTTCGGCGAGTTCCCGAGGGCGCCGGGGCCTGCTTCTATTCTACCGATCGAAGGGAATCGAGAACCGGAACGGAGTCCCCGGCGGGCGCTTCCGTGATGCGCGCGGCTCCCCCCTCGATCCGCAGGTGCCGCTCGAACAGAGGAACGGCCGGTCTCCCGGCGGCGCGCGGAAAGCGCCCCGCCCAGCTCCGGCTCGGATGGAAGAAGCCGAGGAGGTCGTTGAGGACCGCCGTGGCGACGGGGAGGCTCCCGCGACCCTTTCCTATGCATACCATCTCGCCCATCTCGCCGCTCCGGAGGACCACGACGTTGTCGTCAAAGCGGACCGCGCCGAGATGTCCCTCGGCGGGGACCGCCGCCGGGAGCACGGCCGCCACGTGGCCGCCCGCCGTCTCCCTGAAGATCGCGACGAGCTTGACGCGGAGACCGAGGGGACGGGCCGCCCGGAGAAGGAGGGGCGAAACCCGCTCGATCCCCTTCACGTTCATGTCGGAAACGTCGTAGCGCACTTCTTTGGCGCGCGCGACGAGAACGGCGAGCTTCTGCGCCGAGTCCCATCCGGACGTGTCGAGCTCCGGATCGAACTCCGTCAGACCCTCCTCGCGGAGATGCCGGGCCGCTTCCTCGAACGACGCCCCCGACTCGATCTTGTCCAGGGCGGCGCCCGCCGCGCTCCACCATCTGCCCCCAGTCGGCCATCGTCCGGTCCTCCCGGAGGTCGAGCTCGATTCCGCGCCGCTGCAGCCAGTTCAGGCCGATCTGGTACGCGGTCGTGCGGAGCGGAGCGGCGACGACCGCGACGAGATCCACGCCCTCTCCCCCCTCGATCGCCCACTCCCGGGCGATCATCCCCCCCATGCTCTGTCCGACGACCATTCGAAGCCGCTGGATCCCCGGCTGCCTCACGAAGAGTTGCTACACGCGCATCATGTCGTTCGGGGTGAGGAGTGGAAAGCGGTCGAGATACGGGTTGCCGTCCGGCGCCGGGAAGCGCGGCCCCGTCGTCCCGTAGCACCCGCCGGTGAGGTTCGGGCAGAGGACGAAGAAGCGGCTCGTGTCGATCGGCCTCCCCGGCCCGATCACCGCCTCTCACCACCCGGGAGGCCCGCCCGCGAACGATCCGGCGGCGTAACAGTCCGCGGTCAAGGGGTGCGCGATCAGGACCGCGTTGTCCTTCCGCTCGCTCAGCCCCCCCACGACTCGTCGCTCACCTGAATCACGGGGATCTTCGCCCCGCCCCGCGTGGTGAAGCCGTCGGGAAGTCTTAAATGCTCGACCTTCGCGAGCTCAATCGTCGGCGACTTCCACCAGAGGTCTCGATGTTCGTCCATCCTGGTCGCGTTCTCCCGGCCGCGGCGGCCGCCTGCGCCTTCCGTTTCATCGACCGCGAGCTTCCGAATCCTCGGCGGACCGGCGGGCGGAAGGGAGCGGCGGAAGGAAGCGGCGGGACCGCGCGGACGCTCGCGGCGCGACCCCGCCGGCGGCCGCCGCCGCGGGAGGAGGAGGCCCTGAGCTACAAATCGAGGGCGTGGGCGGCGGTCTCGTACTCCTCGGGCTTCACGTAAAAGATGTAGCCGTAGCCGCCTCGGCCGTCGGTGACTCCGTTCGAGGCGTAGACGTTGACGCTCGCCTCGAACAACCTGCGGTGAATATCCGAAATCGCCCCGAGCTTGTCGTCGCCCTGAATGAGAAACGCGCGGTGCGGTCCGATGAGGACGAGGTCCGAGTCAGCCGCCGCCCGGGCCAGGTTGTTCGAATCCTCCGGGAAGAGAACAAGCTGCGTGTTGCCCAGCCCGCAGGGGACGGCGCTGAAAGCGAGAAGGTTGACGCCCGACGCGCGCAGGCGACTGAGGATCTCGAACGCCTCGCCCGGCCGGTCCTTGACCGTGGCGTGGAAGTAATCGATCCGGCGAACTCTGGTTTGCATTCGTGTTCCTCCCGCCGACGAAAACGATCTCCGGACCCGTTTCTCCCACGCTTCTCCCGGCTGCCGGGCTGTGCGGGGAACCGGGATCCTCGAAGACCGACGCTTGGATTCAAGCCCATTCTATCAAGCGCCGCGCCGGGCAGTCCACGCGAAATGCGGACGCGGCGCACGGGGAAGCACGCCTCTCCCGCACCCGGAGCGCCGCCCCAATGTCTTTCCGGGCAACGAATTACAGCCGCGCTACGCCTCCGGCTTTCTCGAGATCACGACGAACTTCGCCTCCGCCGCCGCCCTCTCTTCCCCCTCCTGAACGAGAACTCCCGAGGCCCGAAGGAGGCGTCCTCTCCGCTCGTCGACCCGCGCCCTCACCACGATCTCCCGGTCGGTCCGCACCGGCTTCCGGAAGCACGCGGAGAGGGAGGCGGTCGCCGCTCCGGGAGCGACGCTGAGGACCGCGTGCGCCATCGCCTCGTCCAGAAGAGCGGAAATGATTCCACCGTGAAGAACATCGCGGAAGCCCTGGTACTCGCGCGCGGGCATCCACCTGATCTCGCAGCGTCCGCTCTCTCTCTTCGGTTCGACGTGCAGCCCGATCGGGTTGTCCCGCCCGCAGAGAAAGCAGTACCGGTCGTCTTCGATGGGCGTCAATCGTCCCCCCTCCGTTTGCCGGGGCGGCGGATGAGCCGCGAGAGCGGAGGCGAGCTTGCTGGCCGGAGCTCGAGGCGGTTCCATCCGCGTGGTGGTGCCGCCGCGTCGCGGCGGACGATCGTGTCATTATACGGCATCCGCACGGTTCCGTGCTCCGGGGGGTCTCCGGTCCGGGGATTGCCCCCTTGCGGGGAGTGTGCCAAAATGAAGGCGGTCCCCTCAACGACGCGGCAGCCGCGGCAGGGAACGAACAAACCGCATGGCCGAGCGCTTGCTGACGAGACGCCGATTCCTGATGAACGCCGGCCTGGCCGGGGCGGCCGGCGGGGCTCTTCTCGCGTCCCTCCCGCCTTGGCTGGAGGCGATTCTCGGCCGTTCGGGGGAGGCGGCGGCGCGCGGGGCGAGCCCCCTCGCCGAGGGGGCACCGGAAGCGCTCTACTGGACTTCCGTCGCGAAGGCCGGAGGCGACTGCGCGCCCTGTCACGGCCCCGACGCCGGGTCGCTCGATCCGGCCTTCGAACATCCCGCCGGCCTGGTCAAGTGCCTCCTCTGTCCGCACGAGTGCGTGATTCGCCGGGGCGAACGGGGACGCTGCCGTGTGCGCGAGAACCTCGCGGGCACTCTGCGCACCCTCTCCTACGGGCGTCCGGCGGCGATCCACGTCGACCCGATCGAGAAGAAGCCCTTCTACAACTTCCTTCCCGGATCCCTCGCGTACTCGATCGGGACGGCCGGGTGCCCGCTCCGGTGCCGGTTTTGCCAGAACTGGGAGCTCTCGCAGGCGAGCCCCGAGGACCTGGACGCCCCGGAGGTCACGCCGGGCGCCGTGGTGCGGGGGGCGGCGAGGAACGGGGCGCCGGTCGTCGCGTTCACCTACAACGAGCCCACCGTCTTCTTCGAGTTCATCCGCGACATCGTGGAGGAGGGGAAGGGGCGCGGGGTTCGCCACGCTCTCGTCAGCTGCGGCTTCACGAACCCGGAGCCGCTCGGCGAGTTCTGCTCGATGCTCGACGCGATCAAGATCGATCTCAAGGGGTACAGCGAGGAGTTCTACCGCAAGGTCTGCGAAGCGGAGCTCGGGCCCGTTCTCCGGACGATCCGGACGGTCGCCTCGAAAGACGTTCATCTGGAGATCGTGAACCTCGTGGTTCCGACCCTTAACGATTCCGAGAAGGACCTCCGGGGCCTCTCCGAGTGGATCGCGGGAGAGGTCGGCCCGGATGTTCCCGTGCACTTCACCCGTTTTCACCCGGACTACCGCCTTCTGAACCTTCCGCCCACGCCCGTCTCGACGCTGGAAAGGGCCCGCGAGATCGCGCTCGCCGCGGGCCTTCACTACCCGTACGTCGGCAACGTTCCCGGGCATCCGGGGAACCACACGTACTGCCCGGGGTGCGGAGAGATCGTCGTCGAGCGAAAGGGGTTCTCCGTCCGGACGACGCGCCTGAAGGGAGGGAAGTGTGAGGCCTGCGGGACGCCGATCGCCGGGGTCTGGTCTTAGCCTGGACTCCGCACGCGTCTTCTGCTGCGGGCGCGGATCGCGTCCTGCGAGACCTCCTTTCCGTCGCCGCTTCCTCAGCGTAGCGCAGGGGCTACGCTTCCGG
>JBDRFQ010000362.1:0-45791 GCA_043818685.1 Candidatus Eiseniibacteriota bacterium | reverse complement strand
CGCTACCCGCCGACGCTCGCCGATCTGGTGAGCGCTGGGCTCCTCCGCGCCGGCCAGGTCGCCGACCTCCGCGAGCACGATGTCCGCTACCGCGCCCTCAGGGGCGGACATCACTACGTCCTCCACTCCGGGGGCTACGGCCCTCTCGTCCGCCTGTTACCGGAGCAGAGGCGCTTTCCGGGCGCGCTTCGCGAGGACCCGGAACGGGCGGCCGATCTTCGAGCGATCGAACGCCGAGGCGCCGAGCGGCGGGACCGGCCGCGCACCGGCCCGCCGCGCGACTAGCGACGAGAACGCGGGCATCATCCAGGCTAGAAGTCGAGCCGGGGATAGACCAGGTTGAGGCGAAACCGGTAGTAGGCGCGCGTCGCGGCGACGAGGAGAACGAGTAGGAGCCCGAAGAGCGGCACGCGCATCACGACAAGAAGAACGAAGAGGAGGCTCCCCCACTGATAGGCAAGCGTGCTCCCCTTGCGGCCGGGGAAGAGGGCCCCCCAGAGGAAGAAGGGAGACGCGCCGATCGCCGCCGGAGGAACGTACGGCTCTCCGACCCGGACCCCGGCGAGCCCCGCCAGCGCGAGGAGAACGAGCGCCGCGGCCGACGTCGCGCGGTCACCGAGCGCGACCGCGGTCGTCCTCATCCCCGCCTTCCTGTCCCCGTCCTGATCGACGAGCGCCGTGTGAAGGAAGACCGCTCCGACAAGCAGCACGTAGGGGAGAGCGTGGGCGATCTCCTCCGCGCCGGCACGGCCGGCCAGAGAGAACCCGAAGAGGAAGGTGACCGCCCCGTAGCCGCACGCGTTCGCCACGAGGTCGAGGACCGGCCTCCCCTTGAAGCGCGCCGGCGGAACCGAGTAGAGAAGGCCGAGAAGCGCCGAGGCGAGGAGCCAGGGGAGGAGGCCCGGGCGAAGAACGAGCGATGCGGCGAGCCCCCCCGCCATGAGCAGAACCGCCTCGATCCAGGCGCCGCGCACCGAAACGTGCCCCTCGGCGATCAGGAAGAGCTTCCCGTTCTCCTTGTCCGTCTCCCGGTCGTAGATCTGGTTGACGATGTAGGCGCCGGCCAGAACGACCGTAAGGAGAACGAACGGGAGAAGGAGCGGCCCAAGCGGCGGGGAGAACTCGCCGGAGCGCTCGTTCGCCCGAAAATACCCGACGATCAGAAACGCCCACGCGGGGATCAGGACGATCGGACGCGCGATGAAGATCCAATCGAACGCTCTCAGCATGGCGCCTCGACCTTCCGGATCCGGTGGAGGATCCGCGGGGTCCCCAGCGAACAGAAATGGGCGATCCGGTCCTTCGCCACCTGCAGCGGGTAGAGCGGTCCCCCCTTCACCTTCGCGAGGAACTCGGCGTCTCCATCGAAGAGGCGAACACCGACCCGCCCGATCCGCCACGGGCCGCCCCCCTCCCCCTCGGGATAGGAAAGGCAGCCCCACGAGAAACCCGAATCGGCCGCGGCCCGAGCGACCCTGTCGTCCGTCCTCCCGAACGGGTAGGCGATCGTGACCGGGGCCCGGCCGATCCGCTCGGCGATGAGGCGGGCGGACGTCTCGAGCTCCCTGCGGAGCTCTCCCTCGCCCGCGAGGCGGGTGAGGTCGCGGTGCGTGTGGCCGTGCGACCCGACCTCCCACCCCTCGGCCGCCGCCCCTGACAGCTCCTCCCAGCTCGCGTGGCGCACCGCCCGCCCGACGAGCCGGGTGTCCCATTCGTTCCGCCGCCCGACCCATGCGGTCGGCGCGAAGATCGTCGCCCGGAAGCCGAACCGCCGGAGGATCGGGAGCGCGTGGCGGACGGCGGAGGCGAGCGCGTCGTCGAACGTGATCGCCACATCCCCTCTCCCTTCCCCTTCGAGCAGCTCCCTGAGCGGGACGCCGCGGAGGCCCTCCTCCCGAAGGAGCTCCATCTGCTTCTCGAAGCGATCGGGGGAGACGCGGTTCCACGCGAGGTCCCCGAACGGCTCCACCCGATGGTAGGCGAGTACCCGCACGCTCCTCTCCTTGACGCCCCGCTCTGGGGGCGCTACGATCGACATGCTAACCGAGCCTCCCCGGCTCTACAAGGAGTTGTTCCATGTACGCGTTCGCCAAGCGAGCAGCCACGCTGCCGAAGTACGCGTTCGCCCGCACGGACGAGATGAAGGCGGAGGCGAAGGCGAAGGGAAAGGACCTCATCGACCTCGCCATCGGGAACCCGGATCTCAGGCCTCCGCGCCACGCGATCGACGCCCTTCACCGGGCCCTCGACGATCCGAAGCGCCAGCTCCACCGCTACTCCCCCTTCAACGGGATCCCGGTCTTCCGGGAGGCGGTCGCCCGCTGGTACAAGAAGCGCTTCGGCGTCGACGTCGACCCGGAGACGGAGGTGCTCCCCGTCGTCGGGTCGAAGGAAGGGCTTCTCAAGCTCGCCCTCGCGATGCTGAACTCGGGGGACGTGGCGCTCGTCCCCTCCCCCGCCTACCCCGCTTACTTCCCCGCCGTGCAGGTGGCCGAGGGGGTC
Organism: Candidatus Eiseniibacteriota bacterium; assembly: GCA_043818685.1. GTDB lineage: Bacteria > Orphanbacterota > Orphanbacteria > Orphanbacterales > Orphanbacteraceae > VGIW01. The sequence goes on along the minus strand of JBDRFQ010000362.1, from coordinate 43,289 downwards.
GCGCACGAGCTTCCGCTTCTCGAGGAGAACGCGTTCATTCCGGACCTCGAGGCGGTCCCCGCGGATGTCCTCGCGAGGGCGAAGTATCTCCTCTTCAACTACCCGAACAACCCGACGGGGGCGGTCGAGACCGACTTCTACGAGAAGGCGCTCGCGTTCGCGGAGAAGCACGGGCTTCTCGCGGTCTCGGACATCGCATACTCGGAGCTTCCCCTCGACGAGGGGGTGAGCCCGCGGTCGATCTTCCAGCTCGACCCGGAGAAGAAGCGCTCGATCGAGTTCCAGTCCTTCTCGAAGACGTACTGCATGGCTGGATGGCGCGTCGGGTTCCTCGTCGGAAACCGTGACGTCGTCGCGATGGTCAGGAAGATCAAGACCGTTTCCGATTTCAGCGTCTTCCCGGCGATCCAGGCGGCGGCGGCCGAGACTCTCGACGGGCCTCAGGACTGTCTCGTCGATCTCAGGAAGACCTATCGCGAGAGGCGCGACGTGCTCGTCGGGGGCCTCCGGAAGATCGGCTGGAACGTCGCCTCGCCGAAGGCGGGGATGTACGTATGGACGCGCATCCCGGAGAAGTTCGGCTCGTCCGAGGTGTTCGCGGTGAAGCTCGGCCTCTCGACCGGCGTGATCATGAGCCCCGGGACCGGGTTCGGGCGCGCGGGCGAGGGCTTCGTGCGCATGGCGCTCGTCGAGCCGAAGGAGCGCCTCGCCGAGGCGGCCGACCGCATCGCAAAGTGGGGCGGGATCTAGCCAGGGCTGCCGGGCGGTATCCGGTACCACTACGCACTCACGATCCGGGCACCCCACCGCCCGCTTCTACTCGAGCGCGAGCGCAACAGACCCCGACCGGCGGACAGCCCCGTCCGCATCCCGGCCGAGGTAGAAATCGACCTCCGCCCTCAGCTCGACCGGATGGTACAGCGCATGCCACATCGTGGCGCCGGGGGGGTAGGGCTCGATCTCCGGTTGTTCCCCGTCGAAGGAAACGCACCGGTTCGTTTCCCTGATGAACGCGAGGTCGTACGGAGGCGCGGTCTCATCGAGGCGCCGCTTGATCTCCCGATAGCGGTTGAACCAGCCCAGGGGCTCCGCCTCCTCGGGCAGCCCGGACGGGTCCGGATACCTGTGGAGCAGGAAGTTCGTGGTGACGAGCGGCTCGCCGGGCGATTCGACGGTAAAGCCCTCCTCCATGCCGGGCGCGTTCTCCCAGATGAACGCGTCTCCGTGCCTGTCGGCGACGATGTAGTGATAGGGGGCGGTGTTGTAGTAGAGATCCGCATCCCGGAGCAGCCGCTTCGCCTCTTCCACATCGGCGCAGGTGTCGAGGATGCAGCGGAGGATCTGGGTCTCGTTGAAGCCGGCGTGGGCTCCCCTCGTGGGGCTCATGCCGACCTCGGAGATCACGTCGTTGTCGCCGAGGATTGCTACCGCGAGACCCTCCGAGTTGATGCCGTCCATGACGCCCGTGAGGAGGTCAAAGGAGCAGATCGCGAGCGACGCGTGGCCTTTATCGGGATGCATCTCGACCACGTACGGCCGCGCGCAGGCGGGCAGCTCGCCCTCCCGGGGCTTCTCGCCCAGGAACGTTCCGGTCGTGAAGTCGAAGTTCCTGCTGAGGACGCCCCTTCCCGTCTCGGACGTCCCGGGCGGGTAGAAGACCACGCTGCACCCGCCGAACCGGAAGCCGTAGAGGAGCCCGGAGAGGTTCCAGCCGTCTTCTCGGAGATCCAGGCCGAAGGCCGCTGCCGCTCCCCTCATGCGCTCGACGAGGACCGGGTAGTGCGCCTCGAAGTACTCGCGCTGGGCACGCGTCTCCTCCGGCGCCCGAGAGGGGATCGGTCCGGCGCCGTGACGCTCTCTCGCGATCTCGGCAAGCTTCCTGCCGATCTCGAAGTTCGAGCCGCGAAGTACGATGTGTCGCACCTCCATGAAGTCGTCGGGCCCTCCGGCCACGATCTCCTCACGGAACTCGATGCCACCGGCTGAACGCTCGGCCCCGCCCCCGTCTTTGTCGGGCGAGCAGCACAGGCTCCAAGCGGCCGCCGCAAGGAGCGCCGAGAAGAAGACCGACCGGATCCACGCACGTCGCGCTTTCATTCCTTCCTCCTCGCCTGGATTGTGCACGCGTTTCCTACTGCGGCTGCGGATCGCGGCCTACGAGGCCTCCCTTCCGTCGCCGCTTCCTCAACGTAGGGCCGTGACTACGTCTCCGGGAGCGGCTCGTCCAGGTCGGCCTCTCGGCTCGCGCTCCTCACCCTCGCGACGAAAACGCGTGCATAATCCAGGCTAGTCAGGGGCGGTCCGACCCGGCTCACCGTCGATGAACGGGCCGGTACCGAAGTACTCGAGAAACGTCTCCTTGAGGGTCTCGCGGTCGAGCCGGCTGACCGCCTCCAGGTTGCCTGCCGCAAGGAGCGAGCAGAAGCCGTGAAGGAGAATCCACCCGATCGCGGCCCTCCCGTCCGGGTCGCACACGCAGAGGCCGCGGTCCACGAGGTTCTCGAGGAGACGGCGCGCGGCATCGTAAGGGAGACGGAGGGTCTCTGTCTCCTCGCCGGACGCGAGCTCGGCTCCGATCCTCGTCTCCACGAGCAGGCCGTACAGGTGCGGATGCTCCTCGGCAAATGCAATGTAGGCCACGCCCAAGGCCCGAATCGCCGCCCGCGCGCCGTGCGATCCATCGATCTTGCGCATGGTCTCGCTGAGCCGGCAAGCCGCGCGGAGCCTGAGCTCCAGGAGGATGCGCTCCTTGGAGGCGAAGTAGTAATAGAGGGCGGCGGGAGTCACCCCGACATCCGCCGCCAGGTCCCGCATGTTGAGGCCATCGTGCCCCGAGGCGGCCACTCTCTTCTCGGCCGCTTCCAGGATCGCCGCAGGAAGCTCGGGATTGCTCGGCCTCGCCACGGAGGGTTCCTCCCCACGCAAAAACCCCTTGATACTCTATCGCTGTTAAGATAACCGTGTTAGGCGGAGATGTCAAGAAAGAAGCGCGGCCCGGCCCGCCCGAGGCTCCTCGTGTCGCCTCCCTTCTCGGGAAGGCGAGGATGTTCGTCGCATGATGAGCGTTTCGCGACCGTTGAGGCCGTCCGCGCGGCCCCGAGCGCCGCGAAGATCCGAACCCCCCGGGCTTTTTCCGGAGGATGGGCCGCCCGGTTCGACGAAACGTCCGGGCTGTCGCTCGCCCAGGTTTCGCGGGACCGCCCCGCCCTGAGTCGAAAGGAACCCTCCCGCCGGTCGAGCCGGAAGAGACATGAGGAAAGCGGGGCGGAACCGCTCGCGGTCCGCCCCGCGGGTCTTCGAGATCTTGTTCGATCGTCTACCGGAACAGGGTCTTCAGGTGGCCCCACGTCGAGGACTCGGTCCCCATCGGGGGGCACGCGATGACCGAGAAGAACGAGTCCTCCGGGACCCCGTACAAAGTCCATGTCTCGTAGACGATCGTCACTCCGTCCGCCGTGGACAGCACGATGTCAAAGTACTGTCCTACGACGCCGGGCACGCACGTATAGTTCCCCGCCGACGGGAAGAAGTAGTGCGCCATGGTCGCATCGGAGGCGCAAGAGTAGCCGGGAAGATCCGGAACCGAGCAGCCGAGCACCACCGTCGGCTCGTCCCACTCCGGGCCCGTTAGCCCGATCTCGAGGCCGTTCGCGTAGAACTCGCCCGTACAGGCGAAGAAGAAGTACGTCCAGATTCCGGGCGGATCCTCGATGCAGTCGACGACCTGGATCCCCGGGTCTCTCGCGAGCGCCGGCAAGGCGATGAAAGCAACCAACAGCGCACCCGTTAACAACTTCCTCATGATCCCCTCCTCCCGTTCAAGGGCCGGAACCGCCACGCCTAAACCCATACACTGAATAGTTGAAGAGTATACCACGGACCCCCGGGAAGAGGCAACAAGTTCTTACACCCCTGGCCCTTCCCCGAAGGAGCCCCTCGCTAGGGGTGGGGCCAAGCCGGGACCCCGCTTCCTCCCCGGAACACCGAGGAGAGGAGGCCGCCTGGGGCGGCTCCGGTTTCCGCCCATCCTGCAAGGCAAAGGGCCCGGTCGGGGAGGACCGGGCCCACTTGCTCACTTTGGAAAAGACCGGCGCTAGCTCTTCACGAGGAGCGCCTTGCGGGAGAGGCGGACCTTCCCCTCCTCGTCGATGTTGATCACCTTGACCTGGACCTTGTCCCCTTCGTTCAGCACGTCCTCGACCTTGGCGACGCGCCGGTTCTCGATCTCCGAGATGTGAAGGAGCCCGTCCTTGCCCGGGAGGATCTCGACGAACGCTCCGAAGGGCACGATCCGGCGGACCGTCCCCTCGTAGACCCGGCCGATCTCCGGCTCCTCGATGAGCGCCCTGATCATCTCCATCGCCTTTCGCCCCGCCTCCTCGTCCACCGAGGCGATCTTCACGGTGCCGTCGTCCTCGATGTCGATCGACGCGCCCGACTCCTCCTGAATCTTTCGGATCATCTTGCCCCCCGGGCCGATGATCTCTCGGATCTTGTCCGTGTGGACCTTGATCGTGAGGATCCTCGGCGCGTACGGGGAGAGCTCCGGCCGCGGCTTCGCGAGCGTCGCCTCCATCTTGTCCAGGATGAACAGGCGCCCGCGGCGCGCCTGATCGAGAGCCTTCTCGATCACGTCGAACCCGATCCCCGCGGTCTTGAGATCCATCTGGAACCCGGTGATTCCGTCCCGCGTTCCGGCGACCTTGCAGTCCATGTCGCCGCCGGGGTCCTCCTGGCCGAGGATGTCGGAGAGAACGCAGTGCTTCCCCTCTCCCGCCACGAGCCCCATCGCGATCCCCGCGACCGGCTTCCGAATCGGAACGCCGGCGTCCATCAGGGCGAGGATCGCCCCGCACACCGAGGCCATCGACGAGGAGCCGTTCGACTCGAGGATGTCCGCCACCACGCGGATCGTGTAGGGGAAGCTGTCCGGGTCCGGGATCGTCTGCCGGATCGACCGCTCGGCCAGCGCTCCGTGGCCGACCTCGCGGCGGCCCGTCCCCCGGATCATCCGCACCTCGTTCACCGAGAAGGGAGGGAAGTTGTAGTGGAGCATGAACTTCTTGAACCGCTCGCCCTCGATGTCGTCCATCCGCTGCTCGTCCGACGAGGTGCCGAGGGTGATCGCGACGAGCGCCTGCGTCTGCCCGCGCGTGAAGAGGGCCGAGCCGTGCGTCCGCGGGAGCACCCCCACCTCGCAGGTAATCGGACGGATCTCGTCGAGCTTCCGGCCGTCGAGCCGCACCTCCTCCGAAAAGATCTTCCGGCGGGCCTCCTCGCCGAGCATCTCGTCGAGAAGCGCCTTGATGAGGGGCTCTTTCTCCGGGAACTCCTCGGCCAGACCCTCGATGACTTCTTTCTCGAGCGCGCGGACGAAGGTCCCCCGCTCCTCCTTCACGCCGAAGCGGTTCGCCTCGGCGATCCGCTCTCCAACGATTCCCTGGATCCGCTCCCGGATCCGATCGGGCGCTTCGTCCCGGACCACGGCGCGCTTCTCCTTGCCGGCTCGCCCGCGGAGCTCCTCGATCCCGTCGATGATCCGCACGCACTCTCCGTGCGCGAGCTTCAGGGCCTCGACCATGTCCTTCTCGGAGAACTCCTTCCCGCCCCCCTCGACCATCACGATCGAATCGCGAGCCGCGGCGACCACGAGGTCCATCTCGCTCTCCTCGCGGTCCGCGATCGAGGGGTTCACCACGAGCTCCCCCTTCAGCTTGCCCACGCGCACCGCAGCGATCGTCTTCTCCGTCGGGATCGACGAAAGGGCGACAGCGGTCGAGGCGCCAACCAGGGCGAGCACGTCCGGGGCGTTCTCCTGGTCCGTCGAGAGGACCGTGGCGATGATCTGCACCTCGTGCAGGAACCCCTTCGGGAAGAGGGGGCGAAGCGGCCGGTCGATCAGGCGGGCCGCCAGGATTTCCCGCTCGAGCGGTCTCCCCTCGCGCTTGAAGAAACCGCCGGGGATCTTCCCGGCGGCGTACGACCGCTCGCGGTACTCCACCATCAGGGGGAAGAAACCCCGGTCCTTGACCGGCTCGGGGGTCGCCACCGCGGTCACCAGCACCACCGTGCCCCCCGCCTGAATCGTGACGGCACCCTCCGCCTGCTTCGCGATCCGGCCGGTCTCGACGGCGATCGTCGAGGAACCGACCCGCAGCTCCATTCGTTCTGACATCGTATCTTGCTCCTTAAACAAACACGCCGCTCCCCGGCGGAAGAGAAGGTTCGGCTCTCCTGGAAGAGAAGCCCCGGCGCCGGGGCGGAGTGCGGTCCGATCCCTCTACTTCCGGAGGCCCAGCTCCTTGACGATCGTGCGGTAGCGTTCGATCTTGTTCGCCTTTAGGTAGTCGAGAAGGCGGCGACGACGACCGACGAGACGGAGGAGCCCCCGGCGCGAGTGGTGATCCTTCTTGTGGATCTTGAAGTGATCCGTCAGGTAGGTGATTCGCTCCGTGAGAAGAGCGATCTGGACCTCGGGCGACCCAGAGTCCTTGTCGTGGAGCTTGTACCGTCCGATGATCCTCAGCTTCGATTCTTTCGTGAGCGACAAACGAAAACCTCCTGGACCCCCCGCCTCCAGCGGGACCGCTAACCCCTTTACTCCCATTGGGTTAGCCCAACCTTTGTTCGCACACACCTTTCCCTTCCGGCAGAATGTAGCAAAGGTTCAGAAACGTGTAAAGGCAAAAGTTGGGTCGCCTTCCCCGAGGAGCGCCCCGGCCTGCTCGCGGTCCCGCTCGATCCGCGAGGCGAGCTCCGCCGTCGAGGGGAAGGCGCGTTCGTCCCGCAGGCGATGGACGAAGTGGAGGGTCATGGGAGAGCCGAGAAGATCTCCCCGGAACCCGAGAAGATGTCCCTCGATCGCCCGCCCGCCCCCGAACGTGGGGCGCACCCCGATGTTCACGACCGCCGGCCAGACCTTTCCCGGAACCTCGGCGAACGCGGCGTAGACCCCGTCGCGCGGCCGTAGCTTCTCCTCATCCGCGAGGGAGAGGTTCGCCGTCGGAAACCCGAGACCGCTCCCCCGCCCGTCCCCCCGCACCACCCTCCCCTCGAGGGAGTGATAGCGGCGGAGAAGCTCGGCCGCCCGTCTCACGTTCCCCGCCTCGATCTCGTCCCGGACCCAGGTCGACTTCACCGGCCGCCCGTCCACGAGGAACGGGGGAACCTGGTCGACCGTGAAGCCGTGCGAGGACCCGAGCGAGCCGAGCACGGCGCCGTTCCCCTCCCGATCCCGGCCGAGGCGGAAATCGTAGCCGACGACGACCCTCCGCACGTCGAAGGGCCGGACAAGCCAGGAGCGAACGAACTCGCCCGCGCTCATCGACGCGAACTCGCGGTCGAAGGGGATCACCACCGCGAGCCCGATGCCGAGGCTATCGAGGATCCGGAGCTTCTCGTCGAGCGGCGTCAGGATACGGGGCGGGCGCGCCCCTCGGACCACCATCCGCGGATGGGGATCGAAGGTGAAGACCGTCGGTGTTGCGGAGAGGGCCGCGCTCTCCCGGACCACCCGCTCGAAGATGATCCGGTGGCCGGCATGCACGCCGTCGAAGACGCCGATCGCGACCACCGCCTTGGGAGGCGGGCCCCCGATCGCATCGAGAGAACGGACCACCTTCATGGGCTGCCCAGAACGAAGACCTTGCGGAGCCTGCCCCGCTCCTTCGCGACCTCGACCACCCCGAGCGGACGCCCGGCGCGATCCGCGATCGTGAGGAACTGGCCCTCCGCGGGGATCGGGTCGAGCGGCTCGAGCGCCTCGAGCGAGCGGGGGAGCGCGACGCCCGCCCATCTCCCCGGCGTCACGCGGAGGGTCCCCACCGGAAGGCTCCCGATCGCCCTCTCGATGGGGATGTAGAAGCCCTTTCCGCCTTCGCGGAGGGTCCCCTCGAGCTCCTCCATGCCGATCGCATCGTCGACCCGGTACGGCCCGATCCGAACGCGCGTGAGACGGTCGAGATACGCGCCACAACCGAGCTCATCGCCGATGTCGGCCGCGAGGGTCCTCACGTAGGTTCCCTTCGAGCAGACGAGATGAACCTCCGCCACAGGGGGTTCGTAGCGGACCAGGTCGAAGGAGCGGATCTCGATCGGCCGCGCCTGCCGCTAGACCGTTTGGCCGCGCCTGGCGAGCCGGTAGAGCCGCTTCCCCCCCACCTTGACCGCCGAGACCATCGGCGGCGTCTGGAGGATCCTGCCGCGGTAGCGACCGATCACCTCGCGGACCGCCTCCTCCGTCACGGCGCTCGGGTCCCGCGTCTCGAGGATCCGCCCGTCGGCGTCCTGTGTGTCCGTGATGAGGCCGAGGCGGAAGAACGCGTGGTACTCCTTCTCGAGGAACATGAAGTAGCGGGAGAGCTTGGTCCCGCTCCCCAGGCAGAGGAGAAGGACCCCGGTCGCGTTCGGATCGAGCGTGCCCGCGTGCCCCACCCGCTGCTGGTCGATCAGCCTCCGGATCTTCGCCACCGCGTCGTGGGAGGTCCACCCCTTCGGCTTGTCGAGGTTGAGAAGACCGTGGATCAATCCTTCTCCTCCTCGTGTATCTCGTCGAGCAGGCGGTTGATTCGATCGGCGTGATCGAACGACCGATCGGCCCGGAAGGCGAGGGTCGGGACATACTTGAGGTCGAGCGTCCGGGCAAGCTCGCGACGGATCCACGGCAGGGAGTCGTCGAGCGCCTTCAGCGTTCTCGCCCGCTCCGCGTCGTCTCCGTGCGGGACGACATAGATCTTCGCGTGCCGCAGATCGTCCGAGACCTCCACGGCGGTCACCGTGACGAACCCGATGTTCGGGTTCTTGAGCCCCTCCTCGATCATTCCGGCGACCTCTTGGAGGATCAAGGCGGACACGCGCTCCGATCGTTTATATCTCATCGATCTGTCCTGCGATCGCTGGACCGGGCTCGGCCTACAGGAACTCCACCCGGCAGTCGGTCACCTCCGCACGGGGCTCGCCCTCGACCAGCCGGAGAACGGCGGCGAGGGTCTGATCGGCGTGCTTCTGCTCGTTCGAAACGACCGCGACGCCGATCACGGCCCGCTGCCACAGCTCCTGGTCCTCGATCTCCGCGACCGAGACGTTGAACCGGGCGCGAATCCGATCCTTGAGCCCCTTGACGACGGAGCGCTTGCCCTTGAGGGATCCCGCCGAGGGAATGAACAGGTGGATGCGGCACGTTCCGAGAATCAAGGGGCCTCCCGGGAGCCGGTCTCGGCGAAAACGCGCGCCGGAATCCCGGCTAGAGCTTGCGCGCGATCTCCTCGACCGTGAAGATCTCGAGAATGTCTTCTTTCTGTATGTCCTGGAAGCCGTCCAGAACGATGCCGCACTCGAAACCGCTCTGGACCTCGCGGACGTCGTCCTTGAAACGACGCAGAGACGCGATTCGCCCCTCGTAGATCGCGTTCCCCTCGCGTAAGACGCGCACGCGGGCGTTCCGGGTGACTGTCCCCGATTGCACGTAGGATCCGGCGACCACCCCGACGCGCCCGATCTTGAAGACCTCGCGAACCTCGACCTGGCCGATCGTCTTCTGGCGAAGCTCCGGCTGGAGGAGTCCCTCCATCGCGCGCTGCACGTCGGAGACCGCTTCGTAGATGACCTGATAGAAGAGGATGTTCACGCCCTCTTCGCCTGCGAGAGCGGCCGCCCGCACGTCCGCCTTCACATGGAAGCCGATGATGATGGCGCGGGATGCGGCGGCGAGAAGGACATCCGACTCGTTGATCGCCCCGACCCCCTTGTGGATCACCTCGACCTGAACCTGGTCGCCCGAGAGCTTCTGGAGCGAGTCGGTGAGCGCCTCCACGGACCCGTCGACGTCCCCCTTGATCACGAGGAAGAGCCGCGGGATCTCCCCGGCCTGGATCTGCATGTACACGTCCTCGAGGCGGATCCGCTTCTGCGCGCGCAGGGTGTGCTCGCGCGCCTGCTGTTTCCTGCGCGTGCTGACCTCGCGCGCCTCCCGCTCGTCCCCGACGACCTGGAAGGTGTCCCCCGCCTGCGGAGCTCCCGAGCTTCCCAGCACCTCCACGGGCGAGGAGGGGCCCCCTTCCTTCTTCGGCCTCCCGCGCTCGTCGCAGAGGGCGCGCACCTTGCCGTAGTGAATCCCCGCGACGAACGGGTCTCCGACCCGGAGCGTCCCCTGCTGCACGAGCACGCTGACGACGACCCCGCGCCCCGCGTCGAGCCTCGTCTCGACGACGGCGCCGCGCGCTTTCCTGGCCGGGTCCGCCTTCAGCTCCATCAGCTCCGCCACGAGGAGGATCATTTCGAGAAGCCGGTCGACCCCCTCGCCGGTCTTGGCGGAGACCTCGACCACCACCGTCTTGCCGCCCCATTCCTCCAGCTGGAGGCCGCGCTCTGAGAGCTGCTGCTTGACGCGCATCGGATCGGCCCCTGGGAGATCGATCTTGTTGACGGCGACGAGAATGGAGACCCCCGCGGCGCGCGCGTGATCGATCGCCTCGAGAGCCTGCGGCATGAGCGGTTCGTCCGCCGCGACGACGAGAACGACCAGGTCGGTGACCTGGGCGCCCCGCGCGCGCATCGCGCTGAACGCCTCGTGGCCCGGAGTGTCGAGGAACGTGATCCTCCCGCCCCGGGCCTCCACCTCGTAGGCTCCTATGTGCTGCGTGATCCCGCCGACCTCGCCGGCGATCACGTTCGACTTGCGGATGTAGTCGAGGAGCGACGTCTTCCCGTGATCCACGTGCCCCATGATCGTGACGACCGGGTTGCGCGAGACGCGCTTCTCCTCCCGCTCCCCCTCCGTCTCCTCCTCGAACTCGGACAGGAACTCGACCTCGCGCCCGAACTCGGCGGCGACCGTCTCGATCGTGTCCCGGTCGAGTCTCCTGTTGATCGTCACCATGAGGCCGAGTTCCATGCACTTGGCGATCACTTGGCTCGGCACCGCGCCGAGAAGGCCGGCGAGCTCGCCGACCGAGACGAACTCGGTGACGCGAAGGGCCGCGGGCCGTCCCTCCCCTTCTTCCTCCTCATCGGCGGCGCGGCGGCGGCGGCGGCGGCGGCCCCGGCCGATCTCGAGGCCCGCCAAGGTCTTCCGCACGCTGTCGCGGACCGCCTTCTCGTCCACCGCTCGGCGGCGCCGCCCCTTGCGCGCCTCCTTCTCCGGCGGCTTCGCCTTGGCGACCGGGGGCTTGGCCGGCCGCGCCTCGTCCTTCCCGCGCGCCTCCTGGAGCCCGCGCTTGCGGACCTCCTCCTCGCGAACGGCCGCCTTCTCCGCCGCGAACTTCTTCCGGATCTCCCCGATGAGCTCCTCGTCGATCGAGCTCATGTGGCTCTTCACGTCGACGCGCATCTCGCGAAGCACCTTGAGCATCGCCTCGCTGGAGACGTGGAAGTCCTTTGCGACCTGGTAGATTCTCTTCTTCGCCAAGAAACACTCTCCGCGGGTCATTGCCCGATCCGGAACAGGCAAGCCCGGATTCTGCGCCCGCTTCCTGCTGCAGCCGCGGCCTTCGAGGCCTGCTCTCCATCGCCGCTTCCTGGGGCGTGGCGCCGAGACTACGCTTCAGGGAGTGGCCCGTTCATGTCGGCCCCTCGGCACGCGCTCCGCGTCCTCGCGACGAAAACGCGTGCGTGGACCAGGCTAGCAGAAACCGGAGGCCTCGCCAAGCTCCTTCGCGAGAGACCGAGCGACGTTTCTGTCCTCCACGAGAAGGACGTCGCAGCGCCCCCGCCCGGCCGCCTCCGCCAGCGCTTCCGCCTCGAGCGGGGCGAAGACCGGAATCGGGACCTCCCTTGCCCAGGCCCGGACCCGCGCGGCGCTCTTCTCATCCATGTCGGATGCGATGAGGAGCACACCGCTCTTCCGGCGCCGCGCCGCGATCCGCGCTCCGGTCTCGCCGGCGACGACCCTCCCGGTCCGAAGGGCGAAGCCCACGAGGGTCAGGACACGTTCCCGAAGGGCCCCGCCGCCCGCACCGCCCGCGCCAGCGTCTCGACCGCCTGCTTCCTCTCCACCGCCGAGAACCACCGTTTGAGACCCCGCTCGAGCTTGAGCACACAGTTTTCCAGGCCGCAGACGTAGTACCCGCGGCCCGGGAGGGTCCGGCCGACGCGAACCCCGCCGTCCCCTCCCCGAACGAAGCGGAGCAGCTCCCCCTGCGGGCGACGCTCCCGGCATCCGAGACAGGTGCGGATCGGGCCGTCCGAGCGCGCGCTAGGGGGCCCCGTCGCCCCTCTCGTCCGCTTCTTCGGAATCCTCTTCTTCCGGCTCATCCGCGCGCTCCGGCGCCGAAGAGTCCGAGCCCTCTTCCGCCGCGCCAGGCCCCTTCTCCTCCTCTTCCCCGTCCTCCTCCTCTTCCTCCTCCTCGTCCCCCGGAGCCCCCCCGGCGCCACTCAGCTCTTCATCTTCTGCGCTTTCCTCTTCGCCGACCCCTTCCTCGTCTTCCTCGGGCTCTTCCGCCTCCTCGGCCTCTTCAGCCTCCTCGCCCGTCTCCGGCTCCTCCCCCTCTTCGGTCTCTCCGGCGTCCGCCGCTGCCCCCTCGGTCTCCTCGTCCTCGCCCTCGCCTCGGACCGCCTTCTCGAGCTCCTCGACCATGATCTCCGCAGCCTCGACGATCTTCTCCGCGGTCTTCTCACCGACCCCGGGCAGCTGGACCAAGGTCGCCACGTCCACCTTGAGGAGGTCCTGGACGTTCACGTAACCCTCCTGGATCAAGCGCAGCGCCAGCTTCGGGCCGACGCCGGGGAGGTTCTCCACGCCGATGAGCGGCATCCCCTTCTCGTCCACGACCGCCACCGCCATGGGCTTCTCTTCCTCCTTCACCAGGTCGATCCTCCACCCCGTGAGCTTGGCGGCGAGCCTCGCGTTCTGCCCCTTCTTCCCGATCGCGAGGGAGAGCTGGCCCTCCGCGACGGCGACGCGCATCGAGTGCTCTTCCTCGTTCACGGCGATCTCGGTCACCTTGGCCGGGGAGAGGGCGCGCGTCACGAAGACCTTCCAGTCGCCGGACCAGGGAACGATGTCGATCCGCTCCCCCGAGAGCTCGCGAACGACCGCCTGCACGCGGGAGCCCTTCATGCCGACGCACGCGCCCACCGGGTCGATGCGGTCGTCGTTCGAGAAGACCGCGATCTTCGAGCGGAGCCCCGCCTCCCGCGCCGTCGCGCGGATCTCGACGATCCCCTCGTGAAGCTCGGGCACCTCCATGCGAAAGAGCTGCTCCATGAAGCTCGGATGCGTCCGGGAGAGGATCACCTGGGGGCCCTTCACGTTCTTTTGGACGCCGATGATGACCGCCCGGATCGCGTCACCCTGGCGGTAGGACTCGCCGGGGATCTGCTCCCGGTAGGGGAGCAGAGCCTCGGTCCGCCCGAGGTTGACGACGAGGTCGCCGCGATCGACCTGCTGGACGGTCCCGGTCACCACCTCGTTCACGCGGTTCTGGTAGTCGTCGAAGACCCTCTCCCTCTCCGCCTCCCGCACGCGCTGAACGACCACCTGCTTGACCGCCTGGATCGCGTTCCTTCCGAACTCCTCGAGGGGGATGTCGATCCGAAGAACATGTCCGACGTCGGTCTCCGGATCGTGCTCGCGGGCCTCCTCGAGAGACGCCTCGAGCACCGGATCCTCGACGATGTCGACGACGTTCTTCAAGAGGTACACATTGACCGTCTTCTTCTGCTCGTCGACGACGACGTCCACCTCCGCGGTCGCTCCGTGCCTCTTCCGAACTGCCGCGACGAGTCCGGCGGCGAGCGTCTCGATCACGAGCTTCTTGTCGACGTTCTTCTCTCGGGCGATCCCCCCGAGCGCCTCGATGATTTCGAAGTTCATCTCTTTCTCCCGCGTCCCTCCCCGCCGGGCGCCTTGAAGAGAAGGCGCGCCGACCGGATCCGATCCATGGGAATGCGGACCGTCTCCTCCTCCGTCCGGAGGATCACGTCCTCCCCGTCTCTCCCCTCGAGGACACCGACGCGCTCCCGGGTCCCCCGATCGTCGATTTCCGCTTGAACACGAACCAGCCTGCCGCGGAAATGGTCGTACTCCTCGCTCCGCCGGAGCCTCCTGTCGAGTCCCGGGGAGGTCACCTCGATCGCGTAGTTCGGCGGCGCGTGCTCCCAGGTCTCCATGAGTCGGCCCAGGGCCCGATCGACCCGCACGCAGTCGCGGATCCTCGTTCCTCCCTCCCCGTCGATCACGAAGCGGAGAACGGTGCGGGATCCGTGCACCACCTCGACGTCGAGAAGGGTCACCCCTTCTCCCTCCACCGTCTCGCGGGCGATCCCAAGGAGCTCATCCGCGAGGTTCGCGGCCGCCATGGGAGTTCCTCCCCACCTCTCCGGGCAACAAAACGCCCTCGAAACGGATCCGCCCGAGGGCACACGTAAGATAAGGAATGGGACGGGGGGACGTCAAGGAATTTCGTGGCCGCCGTGCACGAGCTCCTCGAGGAGCGAACCGACCGCCCCGAGGCTTCCGGGGGAGCAGATGTCGGGGAGATCCGCGGTCGTGTGCCACTCCGGGTAGCCGGACCCGGACAGAACGATCGTCGGGATCCCCGCCTCGATGAAGGGAATGTGATCGTCGTAGAGGGAGACCGTCTCCGTGCTCCCGAAGACGTCAGGCGCGATCCGCTCGCCGATCTTCATGATTCGATCGAGCCAGTCCGCGCAGCACTCCATGGAGCTGCTCTCCCGCGCGACGCGGAGGTTCCGGTGACCCACCATGTCGATGATCACCCCGTAGCGGGGGGCGAAGCCGGTGAGCGACGAGGACGCGGCGAATGCGCGCGCGCCGAGGCAATAGCCTCCCGGACCGCCGGGGCTCCCCTGATCCTCCCCGTCGAGAAAGAGGAGGTCCACGCCGACCGGCGGAGGGCGGCGATCGAGCGCCTCGGCGAGGGCGAAGAGCACGGCGACCCCGCTCCCTCCGTCGTTCGCTCCCGGCACCGGCTCGGTCCGGCGTGCCGGATCCGGGTCGTGGTCCGCCTGTGCGCGCGTGTCCCAGTGAGCCCCGAAGAAGATCCGGTCTTCGAGCTCGGGGCGGAACGAGGCGATGATGTTCGTCCCGGTGAAGGTCGAGCCGGTAAGGGAATTGACCCCCGGGAACGGCCGCTCGGCAACCGCGTCGGCGCTGCCCCGGAGCTCCCGCGTGAGCCACTTCCTCATCCGTTCGTGACCCTCCGTCCCGGGAATCCGGGGTCCGAAGGCGACCTGCGCGCGGACGTGAGCCATCGCCCTCTCTCCGTCGAATGAGAGGCCGGACCCCGCAGAGAGCGCGAGCGCCGCGGCGACCGCCGGAAGGACGCCGGCGCCGGCGAGCCGGTCCCGGAAACGGAGTCTCGGCCTCCCCCCCGGCGCGCTAAGACTTGTCGCTCCTAGCCGTCGCGACAAGAGCCACGCGCGCCACGGGTCCCTGTTGAGGAAGCGGCGACGGAAAGAAGGCCCCGCAGGCCGAGATCCGCGGCCGCAGCAGGAAACGCGTGCGGAGTCCAGGCTAGAACTTGAAGAGCGCGGAAATGCTGGCACCGATCGTCCTCGTGCTCCGGTTTTCGTTTTTCAGGTTCCTTCGCTCCCCGAACTGAAGCTCGAGGCCTCCGGAGAGGTTCTGCAGCCACGTCCAGGTCACCCTCGGGCGGATGCTGAAGTTCCGTGTGTGCGCGTCCAGCCGGTAGGGCTGGGTCTGCTCTTCCTTGCTCGTGTCGAAGCGGAAGTCGAGGGAGAAGTTCGTCGTCGCGGTGAAAGACCCTCCCTTCGTCCCCTTGCCGAGGATCGGGATGTTGACCGTCTTCCGGGACGACATCTTGTACGAGAAGGAGGCGCTGATCCCCTGGCTCGTGGAGACCTTCTCCGAGAACCCGCCCCGGAAGGTCCGGGACGTCTCCCGCGCGCGGTCGGCGGAGAGGCTGCTCCGGACCCCGTTCAGCCAGTCCAGCTCAAGACCGACGAGCGGGTCCCACCGCGTGGACTCACGTTCCGACTCGATCTGGGCGAGCGTCTTCCCCGACTGCTCCGTCCTATGGTTGTAGCCCAGATCCATCGACGCGGACCGGAGGTAGTTCTCGAGCTTCCACAGCTCCTCGAGCCCGTCCCAGCTGTACGCGAGATCGGGCCATGTCGTGTTCTTGGATTCTCTCGAGTTCCGAGACTGGTCGCTCCTCTGCCTGGACGAGTTGAAGGAGACGCGGAGGTTCATCGACGCCGGAAGCCGCACCGACGAGGAGGCGCGCGTGGTGAGGGTCCGGCTCGTGTTCGCCGTGACGGTTTGGCCGGCGGTCCTCTCCTGCAGAAGCGAGTCGATCCGATCGGTGAGGCCGAACTGGTAGCGCAGATCGGGACGCCCCGTGATGCGGTCGTAGCGGGAGTCCCGCCCGTAGCTGACCGCCGCGGTGACGTCCCCGATCCTCGTTCCCGCGTCCCGGACCCCTCTGAGCACCGACCGGGGCCCGAAGCGGGTCTTCGCGCTGTCCGTCTCCTCTCCGTCGTCCACCCCCGGAATCGCCTGGAAGAGCCTCGCGACCCCCACGGTGAAGTCGACGGAGCTCGTGTTCGTGTTCTGGACGTTGTGGAGCGTCCGAACGGAGAGGGTGTCCCCGGTGTCTTCGTCCCGTATCACCTGGCGCTGGGCGATCGGCATCTCCTCGGAGTACTTCGTGCCGTACTGGAGCCGCGGGTTGAACCAGGCGAGGAGCGAGCTGAAGCCGGGCGTGTACGAGAGCTTCGTGTCGTGGTTCCGCCGGACCTCGAAGCCCCGGTTCACCGAGGCGAGGAACGAAAGCGGTCTTCCGTAGAGGTGGTCTCGGTTGGTCGTGAACCCGAAATCGGAGGTGAAGCTCTCGCTGCTCACCGGCTTCATCGCGAAGCCGAAATCGGAGGTCGACTTGCGCGCCTCCACCTTTCTCTTCGAGTCGGACCGGACGTCGATGCTCGTGTTCGTCGACCGCTCGCGGTGCGCCGAGACGCTCGCGTTGGTCGGGAGGAAGTCGACCTTCCAGGTTCGGAAGACCTTCAGCTCCGTGTTGAAGCGCGGGGCGTAGTTGTAGGTCCAGTCCACTCCGTACGAAGACGAGGAGTCGATCTTGGTCGGGTTGAACGAGCTTCCCCGCCTGCCGTTCAGCCTGAGGCCCATCGAATCGAACCCGTAGTAGAGCCACGGGCTCTCCGACTTCCTCGATCTCTGAATCGAAAGTGACGCGCCCTCCGATTTACGTTCCGACTTCTCCGTGGATGGATCGGCGAGGACGATGTCGGAGGCGTTCTGCAGCTCGGGAAGGCTGACGCTCTTCGACCAGTTCATCGTGAGCGGCAGGGGGAGATTGACGCTCTCGATGAACTTCCCGAGCTTGATCGATCCCGTGAGGTTCGTCTCCGTCTCGTCGCTCCCCCTCCGCGGGTTCTCGTCCCCCTCCTCGCCTCCCCGCGCGGATCCCCCGCCGCTGAGGTTGCGGAACTCCTTGCCGACCTTCCGGTAGTCGCCGCTCACGGCGATGAAGTCGGCGAGCTTGAGATCGGCCCCCACCCTCCCCGCATACCCCGGGTCCCCCTTGACGTCGAGTAATCGAAGATCGTCGATCCAGATCACCCCCGTCAGGTCCTTCTCGCGGGAAGGATTCGTCACCCCGAACGTGAGCCGCCGCACCTTCGTCATGCTGGGGTTTCCAACGGCCGAGTAGACGTAGACCTGCGGTCCCCGCGCGGTCTCCACGACGACCGTGTCCCGCCTCGCCTCGACGGCGCGCCCGTAGAGCGAGTCCGCCCCCGGCTCCTGCAGCTTGACCCGCGTGAGGGAAGCGAGATCGAGCACGACTCTCTGCCAGCTCGTCCCCGAGGCGCTGTCCAGCACCGTCGAGAACTCGTAGAAGTTCAGGGAGTCCCCGCCGAACCGGAAGAAGAAGAGAGGATACGGCTCGAAGTCCCCGTGCGGCTCCGCACGCTTCGCCCAGAACTCCATGCTCTGGTAGCGCGTGTAGTCCTCGTCGTCAAAGAGCGCTCGAAAGACGGTGCCCGTGTGGCCGGGGTGCAGGTTCTCGTAGTTCAGAACGAGGGACTGCTCCTTTTCGGGCACCTCGCGCTCCACGATGATCTCGACCGGCGGCGGATCGTACGGCTCGCCGTCCTTGTTGTTGATCACGCCGGCGGCGAAGATCTCGAACGGGTCCGCCTCCGAGGTGTCGATCAGCGCGCCGCTCGAGTCCTGGAGCCCCGCCTCGAGCCACCGGTTCCCCGTCACCTCCACCGAGTAGATCTGGAAGCGGGCATTCGTCGTGTCGAGCTCGTTGAACCAGAAGCGGACGTACTTCACCCCCTTGTCGAAGGTCGGGACGATGCCGCCGACGCTCACCGCCTCGGTCTTCGCAAGGGGGACTCGGAAGAGACGCCAGTTCCGGCTCCCCTCCTGCGATCCCCTCGCGGCGACGAACTCGTCGCTCCCCAGATCGATCGTGAACCGGAAGTACGCCTTCTCCTCGTCCACGTAGCCGTTCCCGTTCAGGTCCTCCGTGTCGAGGAAGCCGTTGTTTTCCGTCCCGTTGATTCGCGAGTAGTCGTCCGGCCGGTTCTCGTCGTACCCCCAGTCGTCCCCGCTCGGATCGCCTCCCGTCCCGGGCTCCTGCGCGTTGAAGAGCCGATCGAGGCCGGTGTCCTCGTCGGTCGGGCCGTTCGTCCCGGTGTCGTCGAGGACGCCGTCGCCGCTCTTGTCCTCCGTGTCGAGGGTCCCGTTCGGCTCGGCGGCGCTCCACATCGCGTCCTCCCCGAGAAGACCCATGTCGACGTGGAGCTTTCCCCGGTTGAGGTCGAAGTCGTTGATCCACACCTCGAAGAACTTGCGCTCCTTGAGGTCGAGGCCCGTCTTCGAAACGAGGCGCATCACGCCCCCCCAAGCCCCTCGGTCCGTCCCCCCGGCGACGGTCCCGTCCCGCAGGGCGACCTCCAGAACCGGCACGAACTTGATCCGCTCCTCCGAGGAGAGGGAGGGGTTCAAGTCCCCGCGGGTCGTCGCGTTCTTCGGGTTGTACCACCAAACCTCGCGATAGCGGCTCTCCCAGTCCAGCTCGTGAACGCCGGTTCCGGTCTTCGGAATCGACATCACGTCCCACTGGCGCCGCGTGATGCCGAACGAAGAGGACTCCTCGGTCCCTTCCATGTCGTCGATGTAGACCGCGTTCTTCGTGTTCGGGTTGGGGAAGGTCGCCGCCGTCTCGAAATCGACGCGGAAGCTCGACCCCTCGCTCGGGGTGATCCCCGGAATCCGGTCGGTCAGCTCGGTGAGGAACTCCGGCTCGCGTTCCGTGGCGAGGGAGAGCCCGCCGACCACGATTCGCGAGGGCTCCTGGCCGAGCCGCGGCCTCCGGTACGGGGTTCGCTTCCCCTTGTAGAGCCAGATCGAGGAGAGCTTCGTCCGGTCGGAGAGGTTGTACGTTCCCGCGATGCCGGCGAGGCTCTTCTGCGCCTGGCTGAGGAAGGGCGCGTACTCGAAGTCCACGGTGATCTTCGCGTCGGGGGGAATGTCGGCGAGAAACTCGATCTGGCCGATCTCGTAGATGATCCGGTAGTCGGCGCCGCGGGTGAGGGTGCGGCCGTCCACCTTCACCACCTCGCTCCCCTCGAGAATGTTCGAGCGGTTCAGCGAAAACGAACCTTGCGAGGTCCTGTACTTCACCTGGATCTCGTACTTCGAATCGTTCGGCTTCGGATCGTGGTTGTCGTAGATGACGGAATTGCCCTCGGTGAGCGACTCAACCGGCGAACCCGCGAACTGATGGTTGTAAGCGGGATCGAACGGGCGGAGATCGGGGAAAAAGAGGAGGCCGAGATCGTAGTCGACGAGGAGGGTCGGAACGTACGGAAGCGAGGCGCCAGGCGGAATCCCCGCCTTCTCCGCGATCTTGTTCCCCGCGCCGAAGTACTGCCCGTCCACCCGGTCGTCCGAGGAGGAGTTCGAGCTCTGATCCACGACGTCCAGGCCGAGGATCTCGAGAAAGGTCTTCCCTCCCTGCTGGTCGAAGCGCTCCTCCGCTCCCGCCGCTTTCCTGTAGATCCGCAGGTCGAATCCCTCTTCCACGATGCTCCGCGCCCGGAGGTCGTAGACGTTCCGGAGCTGGTAGTACCAGGTCTTCCCGAACCTCTCGTTCGTCGGGCGGTAGAACTCCGCGGGGGGGCGGATCAGCTGCAGGGTCGCGACGACGCTCGAGTCGGTGGAGGCCTCCGGGGGAACCTCCCCGACGTCCACGCCGCCCACGCCGTACCAGATGGCGAGGGTGTAATTCTCCGGCAGGCTCCGGTTGAGGGTGAGGACGCCGATCTCCCGGTTGATGTAGTAGTCGACCGACTCCTCCATCTCGTCGAACCACCCCGGCTGCTCCTGCGTCGAGCTCGACGGATCCTGGACGTCCACGAAGGCGCGGGCCTGGACCTGCGCCCCCGTGTTGTTCGTGGCGTTGTCGTCGTCCACGAAGACGCGGATGTCGTCGACCGGCCGGAACTCGTTCACGACGAAGAACCGCTCCCTGATGTAGTCGAGATCGTTGATGACGAGCGAGTCCTCCCGCCCCCCGCCGGCATAGGTTTCCCGGTCGGTCCGCCCCTGCTGCTGCGAGAGGATGGTGGTGAAGTCCAGCTTCCCAGCCTTTCCGACCACCTTGACGCCGAAGAGCCCCTGCTGCTGCGCGCTGAACGAGACGAACTGGTTCCCCGGGAGCGCGAGGTTCGTGTTCCCCACCTCGATCCTCTGGATCACCTCGTCCTCGAACCCCTCGTAGCGGAGCTTGATCCGGTTCTCCAGCGGCACCTGGGACTCGGAGTTGTGCTGCACCTCGACCTTGACCTTCTCGCCGATCGTACCGGTGAGGTTGATCTGGAGCTGCTGCCGCATGTCGAGCTCGGGGAACTTCCGCTGCCCCCCGCTCTCGTTGTCCCTCTCCTTGATGAAATACTGGGTCTCGCCCGAGAACGTGATCGACTCGCTCCCCGAGACCTGGATGTTCGCGCCTTGCCCGATGATCCGCGAGAGGGTCCTCGGGAAGCGGACCGGGAGGTCGATGTCGAACATGCCCGACTCTCCGCTCCCCCCGGCGCGCGCCTCGACGGAGCGCCCGCTCTTGATCAGCTCCCGGCGGATTCCGAACCGGCGAAGCGCTGCGATGTACTCCGCGAGAGATGCGACCCACGGATAGACGAGCGGGGTCTCCTGAAGCGATTGCTCGACGATGACGAGGCCGCGGTCGAGATCCACCCGGAGGCTCGTTGCGGCGCCGTCCCCGGGGAGCTTGAGAAGAGCCCGTTGCGGCTCGGGGTACGGAGCGATCCTCGCCTCGCTGAAAAACGCGGGATGGTTCCGGTGAACCGGATTCCGAATCAGGGAGAAGGGGCGGGCGCCGGCCACGTCCGCGCGAGGCTCGGCGCCGAACGCGGGGAGCGCGGCCGCGGCGATGCAAGCGAGAACGGCGGCGATTCGGCGGGCCGTTCCACGTCTCGATCCGAACCGCATCACGAGTTCCCCGATTCCAAAAAACATCCTCTTCCCGACGAGAAGGAAGAGGTTATCTGCCGGCGCTCTTTCGAACGGGATGCCCCTCCGCGGTGTGTCATGGGGGAGCCCCTTGGGGTTTCGGTACTAAGGAGGCAAACCGCGTGCCACGCTGTTCGATTCCTCCCGCCGATGGGGCCGGCGGGTGCGGCGGGTGCACTCCTGTAAAGGATTGTGGTGAAATACGTTGAGCCTCCTGCTCGGCGCGCCCGCCCCGGCGAAGGAGAGCTCCCGGCCTCGGGCGCGTACCCATCCGGCGACGCCCTGTCCCACCGGGGGGACGCTCCCGGAAAGAGGTTGTCGCCCGAGAACCGTTCCGATAACGTGAACCGGCGGAGGAAACGATGCGCCCAATCCTGAGTCTCTACATCCTCCGCCAGCACATCGTTCCCTTCTTCTTCGCCATCCTCGTCATCACCTTCCTCTTCGTGATGGACCTCCTGATCGACTACATCGATCTCTTTCTCGGCAAGGGGGTCCCGCTCCCCGTTGTTCTCGAGGTCTTCTTCCTCAGCCTCGGGTGGATGGCCGCACTCACGGTCCCGATGAGCGCCCTCGTGGCGACCGTCATGGCGTTCGGGCAGCTCTCGGGAGACAACGAGATCACCGCGATGAAGGCGGCCGGCGTGAGCATATACCAAGTACTCCTCCCCCCGCTTCTCGTTTCCCTTCTCCTTGCGGCGGGGCTCATCCAATTCAACAACCGGATCCTTCCGGAGAGCAATCACCGTTTGGCCGGCCTCCTCGTCGATATCCACAGGAAGAGACCCGGACTCGCCTTCAAGCCGGGCGTGTTCAACGACGTCGAAGGATACACCCTTCGGGTCGAGAAGCTCGATTCCCGCACCTCCGAAATCGCCGGGGTCACGATTCAGCGCGCGGAGGCGGGAGAGGAGGCGGAGACGATCGTGGCCGAGCGCGGGCGGCTCCACTTTTCCGAGGACGGCAACACCCTCACGCTCGACCTCAGCGACGGGGAGATCCACGCCGTCGAGGAGGAGGATCCCTCCAACTACCACAAGATCTCGTTCTACACGCACACGATCCGGATCAACAACATCGGGTCGGAGCTCGTCCGCTCCGGGAAGAAGACGCGCGGGGACCGCGAGCTGAGCGCGGGGGACATGCTCGAACGGGTTCGCGCCTATCGGAGCGAGATCGAGGACGCCCGAGACGAGACGCGAACGGCGGCGCGCAAGCACCTCGAGGCCCGTCTCGCTCTCCTCCGCGGGGCGGACAGCCTCGTTGCCGGGAGCGCCTCCGTTCCGCCGCCCCTCGCGCGGAAGAACCTCGGCCGCGAGGTCCACGCCTTCGGCAACCGCCTCGCCTCCCTCGCCAGCACGATCGAGGACAGGGACAAGCAGATCGACCGCTACATGGTCGAGGTGCACAAGAAGTACGCCCTCCCCGTCGCTTGCGTCGTCTTCGTGCTCGTCGGCGCCCCGCTCGGCGTCAAGGCGCACCGGGGCGGGCTCGGGGCCGGCGTCGGTTTCAGCATCGTCTTCTTCGTCGTGTACTACCTCTTCCTCATCGGCGGGGAGAAGCTCGCCGACCGCGGATTCCTCCGGCCCGCCATCGCGATGTGGGCCGCGAACGTCCTGATCGGCGGCCTCGGCATCTTCCTCGTCCAGCGCTCGACTCGCGAGACGAGCTTCATTCGGTTCCCCCGTCTCTTCCAATCGACTTCGGGCCGAACACGATGAGGATCCTCGACCGATACGTGCTCTCCCGATATCTTCTCTCCCTCGCCTTGGCGCTCGCGGCGTTCCTCGCGATCTTCGTTGTGCTCGACCTGTTCGAGAAGCTCGACGACTTTCTCGATCAGGGAGTCCCCCTCGCCGTCGTGGGGAGCTACTACCTTTTCCGCATGCCCGAGATCCTCCTCCTCATGCTCCCGATCGGCATGCTCCTCGCCTGCCTCTTCTCGCTCGGAGCGCACGCCAGGAACAACGAGTTCCTCGCGACGCTCACCGCGGGGATCAGCATGCGCCGTACTCTTCTTCCCGTCCTCTTCATCGGGCTCGCCGTCAGCCTCGCCGCCCTCGTCGCCGGCGAGACCCTCGCCCCCCCGGCCGCGGAGCGGGTGAACACGATCCAGGACGAGATCATCAAGCCCGGGAGGCGCCGGACCGCCCGCCTGCGGACGAACCTTTCCTTCCTCGGCGACAACGGGCGCCTGTTCCGGATCGGGCGGCTGGACGTGGAGAAGGGACGGATGGAGGACGTCGTCGTTCAGCTGCTCAGAAACAACACGCTCATCCAGCGGATCGATGCCGAGAAGGCGAGGTGGGAGAACGGGAGGTGGGTCTTCGAGAACGGGTACTTCCGGCGCTTCTCCGCCGAGGGGCTCGACGAGGCGGTCCCCTTCGAGGAGCGGACGGAGCCGGAGATCCGGGAAACACCGGAGGACTTCGGGAAGATCCAGAAGAACCCGAGACAGATGAGCTATCGAGAACTCAAGAAGTACATCAGGAAGGCGAAGATGAACGGGGGGGAGGTCCGGAAGGAGGAAGTGGATCTCTACATGAAGCTCTCGTTCCCCTTCACGAACTTCCTTATCGTTCTCCTCGGGAGCCCGCTCGCCGCGCTTCTTCGGAGAGGGGGAAACGCCCTCGGCTTCACGCTCGCCCTCTTGATCTGCTTCGTCTACTATCTGGGGATCCGCGTCGGCCAGTCGGTCGGGTACAACGAGCTTCTTCCCCCCGTCCTCAGCGTGTGGATCGCCAACATCCTCTTTCTCGCGATCGGCATCGCTCTCTTCCGCGCGCTCGCGAGGCGCTAGCCTGGATTATGCACGCCTTTTCGTCGCGAGGATGCGGAGCGCGCGCCGAGAGGCCGACCTGGACGAGCCGCTCCCGGAAACGTAGTCTCGGCACTACGTTGAGGAAGCGGCGACGGAAGGGAGGCCTCGGAGGCCGCGACCCGCAGCCGCAGCAGGAAACGCGTGCATAATCCAGGCTAGCCCGGGAGAATCGAACCGGACGCCACGTGCCCGGGAACCCCGTTCCCCGCCCCTCGCCGGGCAGGCCTACGTCCCCGACGCGTAGTCCGTCCGGTACCTGACCTGGTCCTCCGTCAGCCGGTCGATTCGGAGTCCCATCGTCTCGAGCTTCAGCGTCGCGATCTCCTCGTCCTGTTCCTTCGGAACGTCGTAGACCTTGTTCTCGAGCCTCCCCCGGTTCTCGACGATGTACTTCATCGAGAGGAACTGGTTCGCGAAGCTCATGTCCATCACCTCGGAGGGATGGCCCTCCGCGGCCGCGAGGTTTACCAGGCGACCTTTCGCCAGCAGATAGATCCGCCGCCCGTCCTTCAGGGTGAACTCCTCGTTGTCCCGCCGGATCTCTCTCTGCGAGCGGGCCCGTGCATCGAGATCGCCGATCCGGATCTCGCAGTCGTAGTGCCCGGTGTTGCAGACGACCGCCCCGTCCTTCATGGCGTCGAAATGCCGGCCGACGAGGACGTCCTTCATCCCCGTCGCGGTGATGAAGATGTCCCCCAAGGCGGCCGCCTCCTCCATCGGAAGCACCCGATAGCCCTCGAGCGTCGCCTGCAGGGCGCGGATCGGATTCACCTCGGTGACCAAGACGTTGGCGCCGAGGCCTTTCGCGCGCATCGCGCAGCCCCGCCCGCATCGGCCGAAGCCGGCGACGACGAAGTTCTTCCCCGCGATGAGGATCGACGTCGCGCGCAGGATCCCGTCCAACGATGACTGGCCGGTGCCGTACACGTTGTCGAAATCCCACTTCGTCTCCGCGTTGTTCACGGCGATGACCGGGTAGCCGAGCGCCCCGTCGTCCGCCATCGCACGCAAGCGATGGACCCCGGTCGTCGTCTCCTCCGTTCCGCCCCACACCGAGCCGAGGCTCTCCTTCCGCCTGTGGTGGATCGAGAAGATCAGGTCGGCCCCGTCGTCGAGCGTGCAGACCGGATCGATCTCGAGCGTCCGATCGATGCACCAGTAGAACTCTTCGACGCTCATCCCGTGCCAGGCGTAGATCCGGGTCCCCTCGGCCGCGAGCGCGGCCGCCACGTCGTCCTGCGTCGAGAGTGGGTTGCACCCGGACCAGGCGACTTCCGCCCCGGCCGCGACCAGGGTCCGGACGAGCACCGCCGTCTCCTTCGTCACATGGAGGCACCCGGCGATACGAGCTCCCTTCAGGGGCTTCTCTCCCGCGTAGCGCTCCCTCAGCCGCATCAGAACCGGCATCCGCGACTCCGCCCACTCGATCTTCCTCAGCCCCTCGTCGGCGAGGGAGAGGTCCTTCACCTTGTGCTCCGCATCGGTCTTCGAAGGCATTCGCATCGCTCCTCCCGGGGGCATCCCCGGCCGCCTTTCCGCTTTTTCCGTTACGCCGGGTCGCCCCGATCCATGGAGTGTACCATGCGTTCGCCAGGGGGTCTCAGAACCGGGAGCCTCGCTTCCGTGGGAGGGCACGGCCGGCCAGCGCTCCGGAGAGAGGCTCAAGGCCGCGACGGGCGACGGCGGTAGGTGTCCGCGAGACGCGCGGCCTCGCGCGCACTCGGGCGCCGGGCGAGCACCGAGCGGACAGCCGCCGGCAGGCCCTGCCGTCCGAACAGTGCGGGTCTCGAGGGAGACCCCGGTCCGCCCAGTGACGGGGAACGAGCCGCTCGAACACACGAGGGGATTCTCTCGCCGAAGTGCTACCTGGAATCGACCTCCGAGGAGTCGCCGACGTTGAGGCGCTGGAACTTCCCGCGCACCACCGCGTAGAGCCCGACGAGCGACCGGTCGAGAAGACAGTTCTCGATGACCGCGTGCTCGTTCACGATCGAGTCGCGGACGATCGAATCGGTGATCGCCGCCTCGTCCGCCACCGTTACGTAGGGGCCCACGACCGACCGCACGATCCGCGCCGACGGAGAGATGTAGACCGGCGGGATGACGATCGAGCCGGAGAGCTCGACCCGGCCGGCCTCCTCCTCGAGCAGGAACCGATTCGTCTGAAGAAGCGACTCGGGCTCCCCGCAGTCGAACCATCCGTTCACCGTGACCGCGCGAATCGGCTCGCCCTTCTCGATCATCCTCCCGATCGCGTCGGTCAGGTGGATCTCTCCCTGCGTCGTCACCCCCTCGTCGACGATCTCTCCGAGGGCCTGGAACAGCTGCCCCCCCCTCACGAAGTAGTAAATGCCGACGATGGCGAGGTTCGAGACGGGCGACTCGGGCTTTTCGACGAGGCGCGAGACCTTCTGGTCCATCACCTGAACGACTCCGAACCGGGAGGGGTCCTCGACCGCGCGGACTCCGATGGCGTTCATCGGCCCCCCGATCACCGATTCGAAGTCCGCCTTGAAGATCGTGTCGCCGAGAACGATGAGAACCGGCTCGTCGGCATCGACGTAGTCGCGCGCGAGGTAGATCGCGTGGCCGATCCCCTTCCTGTCCTTCTGCTCCACGAAATCGAAGGGGATCCGGTAGCGCGAGGCCACGTAGCTCCGGATCGGGTCCACGAGATGCCCCACCACCAGGATCGCGTGGTCGACGCCCGCCTCGATCAGCTCGTCGAGGATGTGGCCGAGAATCGGCTTCCCGGCCACGTTGAGGAGCGCTTTCGGCCTCGTGTGCGTTTGGGGCTTCAGGCGGCGCCCGGCCCCGGCCAAGGGGATGATCGCCTTCAACGTGCTTCCCTCCCGTCCTCCCCGGCGTACCGCGCCGCCGTATTCCCATGGGCCAGCTCCCGCTTCAGTTGATCGATCGACCTTACCGGAGTCGGATCGACCCCGTTAAGAAGGGCGAGGAAGTAACTGACGAAATCGCCGAAGTAGACCCCGCCGAGAATGCGCGCGACCGGGCGGTCCCCGCGCGCCTCGAGGCGGAGGACGGACCGAGCGCTTCCCTCGACGAGCCGGAGCGCGCACTCCATCCCCTTCCGAACGGTCGGCCGGTCTCCCCCACTTTCGAGCGCGACGACCGCGATCGGCGGGAGGGCTGGTGCGCGCTCCCAGCCGACGATCTCGTTGTGGTTCGCCTCCGGGAACGCGGCGCGGTGCGAGAGCGTCTTGGAGTTCTCCGCCAGCTGGCCACACCACCTCGCCGCCACCGGCGCCATCTCTCCGCCTCCGTGATAGAGCACGGGGAAGCTCCCGTGGAGCGCCCGGGCGACCCGAGACGGAGCGCCCTCTCCCGGAGCCGCCCCGATGTTCCACTCCGCGCGAAGGTCCTCAAGGAGGCGGACCGCCTCGCCGAGAGCGCCCGCCCAACTCGGGGAGAGGCCCGCCTTCTCGAGGAGGAGAAGGGCGGAGACGGTGAGGTGCCCGATCGCCGCGCGCGGGGGGCACCCTCCGGGGACGAGAACGAGGGGAAGGCCGCGGGCTTCCGCCAGCGCCCCGAGCGAGCCGCCGGATGAGACCGCCGCCAGGCGCGCGCCGCGGGAGAGGGCGCTCTCCGCCGCCGCGAGGGTTTCCTCCGTGTTTCCCGAGTAGCTCGTCGCCACGGCGAACGTGTCGCCGCCGCACCAGGCCGGCGCATCGTAGCCGCGCGAGACGAAGACGGGCAGGCCGGACTCAGGGGCGAGAAGAGCGGAAGCGATCTCGCCCCCGATCGCCGAGCCCCCCATTCCGAGAAGAAGGATGTTCCGGACGCCCCCTCCGTCCGGATCCGGGCTGAGGACGCGGAACCGGGAGGCCGCTTCGCCGATCTGCTCCGGGAGATCGCGGATCCGCTCGTACATGCCCGAGCGGTCATGGCGCTCCCGGAGGGACCCCCACTCGCTCATTCCTTCTCCCTCTCGCCCCGCACCTCCAGATCGTGGAGGAACTGCTCGGCGGCGTCCCTCACCCGGCGCGGGGACGGCATGCGGAGGACCTCCGCCGCCAGCGCCTCCGCCTCGCCGGATCTCATCAGCGCGAAGATCCGCTTCAGCTCGAGGATCAGGTACGGGTGCACAGAGAGCTCCCGCGCGCCGAGGCCGACGAGGAGAATTGCGCAGAGCGGTTCACCGGCCATCTCCCCGCAGATCGACGCCGGAATCCCCGCCTCGCCGGCCGCGTCGAGAACGAGCTTCACCATGTGGGCCACGGCGGGGTGGAACGGGTCGAACAGATACGCGACCTTCACGTTGTCGCGGTCGACGGCCAGGCTGTACTGGATGAGATCGTTCGTCCCGATGCTTAAGAAATCGACCTCGCGCGCGATGTGCGGCGCGAGGAAGACCGCGCCCGGTGTTTCGATCATGGCGCCGATGCGCACCTTTTCCGGGAGCTTCACGCCCTCAAGCAGGATCTCCTCGCGCGCCTCGGCGATCAGCCGTTTCGCGTCGAGCACCTCCTCCACGGTCGTGACCATCGGCAGGAGGATCGACAGGTTCCCCACGGTCGAAGCGCGGAGAAGCGACCTCACCTGTACGCGGAAGAGATCGCGCAGCTCGAGCGAGATTCGGATCCCCCGCCATCCGAGCATCGGGTTGGGCTCCATCGGCGCCGAGAGGGGATCGAGCACCTTGTCGCCTCCCACGTCGAGCGTGCGGAAGACGACCGGATCGGGCGAGACGCGCCGGAGGATCTTCCGGTAGATCGTGGTCTGCGCCTCTTCCCGGGCGATCTCCGCGTCGCGAAAGTAGAGAAACTCGGTGCGGAAGAGGCCGATGCCGCGGGCGCGGTTCTCGATCGCGAGCGGCACCTCCTCGGGCACGTCCACGTTCGCGAACAGACGGATCTCCACGCCGTCCCGCGTGACCGACGGGAGATCGCGAAGGCGGAGGCGCTCGCGCGAGACCTCCATGTAGCGGCGCTGGCGGCTCCGAGCGGCACGGAGGAGGTCCGCGTCCGGGCGGAGCACCACCAGCCCCTCGCTCCCGTCTACGACGATGCGATCCTGATAATCCGCTGCCTCGAGAATGCCCTCGACCCCGACCACCGCCGGGATCTGGAGCGAACGGGCCATGATCGCCGTGTGCGAGGTACGGCCCCCGAGCCTCGTCACGAAGGCCTTCACCTTGCTTCTGGGAAGCTGCACCGTCTCCGACGGCGTGAGATCTTCCGCGATGAGGATGACGTTCTTGTCGATGTGGGCGAACGAACGCCGGCGTCCTCCGGCGAGGTGATGCAGAACGCGCCGCTGGATGTCCTTCAGGTCCTCCGCGCGGTCGCGCAGGTACTCGCTTTCCGTCCGGGAGAGCTTCTCGATCGCCTCGGCGAGAACTCCCTGGACCGCCGCGGCGGCGCTTCGCTTCTCGCCGCGGATGCGCGCGAGGGCGGCGTCGACGACCGCTTCGTCCTCGAGAAGCATGATCTGAGCGTCGAAGACGCGAACGAGATCGTCCCCGACGACCGATCGATACCGCGTCCGTATCTTGAGGACCTCGTCCCGGGCGAGAACGATCGCCTCGAGGAAACGCTTCTCCTCGTTCGCGACGTCCCCCGGAGCGATCCGGACGTCCGCGATCTCCGGATCCCGGTCGGCGAGCACGAAAACCTCTCCGACGGCGATCCCGGGGGACACGGGAAGCCCCCGCAGCTGAACAGGGCCCTTCAGCGCCTTCCGCTTACTCGTCGGCCCGCGCCCCCTCACGTCTCGCCCAGCTCCTCTCCGAAGCCCTCCTCGAAGAGGGCCGCGATCGCCTGAGCCGCCTCCCGCTCGTCGGCCCCGTCGGCGATGATCGTGATCTCCGCCCCGAGGCCGGCCTCCAGCGCCAGAATGCCGAGGATGCTCTTCGCGTTCACCTGGCACTCCCCGTTTCGAAGGGCGACGCTCGCCTGGAAGCGGACCGCCGTCTGGGCGATCCGCTCCGCCGGGCGCACGTGAATCCCCAGCTTGTTGCGAACGAGCGCCGCTTGCTCGATCATCTCTTGAGCCTGACTCCCCCGGGAAACCGGTCCGCGCGGCCCGCGCCGCCCCTATTCGGACCCTCGGTCTTCGCGCTTCATCGCGTCGATGAGGCTGTCGTTCAGAATCTCCGCCGGTCGAATCCCGTGCGCCCTGAGAAGGTGGTTCATCGCAACGACCTCGATCAGCACCGTGATGTTCTTCCCCGGGATGATCGGAATCGTCACGACCGGGATCTTGAGACCGAGGATCGTCGTCATCTTCTCCTCGAGCCCGAGCCGGTCGTAGTCGACGGAGGTCCCCCACTCCTTCAGCCGGACCTCCACCGAGATCTCTTTCCGGCGGGTGATCGCGCGGATCCCGAACATCCGGCAGACGTCGATGATCCCGATGCCGCGGATCTCCATGTGGTCGCGAAGGCGCTCGCTCGCCTCTCCCATCAGCTCGCTCCTCCGCCTGGTGACGATCACCAGGTCGTCGGCCACGAGGCGATGACCGCGCTCCACGAGATCGAGCGCGCATTCGCTCTTCCCGATCCCGCTCTCTCCAGTGATGAGAAGACCCACGCCGTACGCGTCGACGAGGCTACCGTGAATGTGGGTCCGCGGGGCGAAGACGCCCTCGAGATACTCGGTCAGCTGGTGGATGAAGGGGGTCGTCGAGAGGGGGGTCCTCAGGACCGGCACCCCCGCGCGCTTCCCGCGGTCGATGAGATAGCGCGGGAACTCGAGCCCCTTCGCCACGACCACGCAGGGAAGATCGTGATCAAAGAGCCGGTCGATCGCGCGCAGCCGCTCCCTCTCCTCGAGCGTTTCGAGAAAGAGCATCTCGGTCTCGCCGAGGATCTGAATCCGGTCGGCGAGGAAGTTCTTCGTGAAGCCGGCGAGAGCGAGTCCCGGCCGGTTCACGTCGCTCACCGTGATCGGCCTCGCCGAGGAGAGGCTCTCGGTGAGAGCATCGAGCTGGTACTCGTCCCTCTTCTCCTCGAAGAAGCGCTGAACCGAAATCCCCCGCATCCGAACTCCCCCTCGGCGAACCGCCCGCGTCCGCTTCGGGTACCCGCTAGACCTCGATCACGCCGTAGTCGCCGTCCTTGCGCCGGAGGACGACCGTCAGCCTCTCCGAAACGGGGTTCATGAAGAGCAGGTAGTCCTCGTCCCCCTCCTCGAGGCGGAGAATCGCCTCCTCGACGGTCAGGTCGGGAGCGGGCTCCTCGCTCGAACCGACGACGCGCAGGCTCTCCTCTCCCTTTCCGACGCTCTTCGAGCTGACCACCTGGACCCGCGCGCCCGAGTCGCGTCTCTCCTTCTGCTTCCGGCTCAGCACCTTTCCCTTGTGCCTCCGAACCTGCGACTCCAACTTCTGCGCGACCTGATCGACCGACGAGTACATGTCGTCCGATTCCGAAGCGCCGGTCAGGCGGAACCCGGTCCCGTGCAGGGTCACCTCCGCCTTGTGGCGGTGCTTCTCCACGACGAGCACCACGTGGGCCTCGCGAAGGGGCAAGCCGTACCTGGCGAGTCGCGTCAGCTTCTCCTCTGCGTGCTTCCGCAGCCCCTCCGTCAGGTCGAAATGGCGCGCCGTGATCGAGACCTGCATCACCGCTCTCCTTTCCCTTTCCTCCCCGGTCAGAACTCCTTGCGATAGCGTGCGGCGAGAATGTCCATCTGCTCCCTGTACTTCGCCACGGTCCTGCGGGCGATCAGTATGCCCTCCTTTTTCAGCTCCTTGACGATCTTCTGGTCGCTGAGGGGGTTCTTCCGATCCTCGTTCTCCACAAGCTCGCGAACGCGGTCCTTCACGCGCTTCGCGGAGGCGTCCTCGCCGGAGTCGGACCGAATGCTCGAAGAGAAGTAGAACTTGAGCTCGAAGACCCCGCGCGGGGTTTGCACGTACTTGCTCGAGGTGACCCGGCTCACGGTCGACTCGTGAACGCCGATCTGCTCGGCGACCTGCTGCAGCGTGAGCGGTTTCAGGAACCGGATCCCCCGGTCGAAGAACTCTCGCTGATGCTCGACGATCGCCTTCATCACCTTGATCATCGTGCGGCGCCGCCGCTCGATCGTGTTGATCAGCTGGTTCGCCGCGGTCAGCTTCTCCCGGATGAACTCCCGCGCCTCTCCCTCGGCCGCTCCCCCGCTCGAGACGAGCATGTTCTCGTAGGCCCGCGAGATGCGGAGCCTGGGGACATTGAGGTCGTTCAGGGAGACGACGTACTCGTCGTCCACCCTCTCGACCACGAGATCCGGCACGATGTAGCGCGGCTCTTCGTCCGAGAAGAGAAGGCCGGGCCTCGGGTTCAGCTTGCCGATCTCGGCCGCCGCGTTCTGGATCTCCCGGGGCGTCGTCTTCAGCCGTTTCGCGAGCTCGAGGTACTTGTTCTGCACGAGGTCCTGGAAGTGCTCCTCGACGATCCGGCACGCGAGCGTTTCCTCCTTGCCGAGCTGCCGGAGCTGAAGGAGAAGACACTCCCGGAGATCCCCCGCCCCCACGCCCGGCGGATCGAAGGTCTGGAGCAGGCGGATCGCCTCCTCGACGCGCTCCCGGGGCGCGCCGACGCTCTCCGCCACCTGTTCCGCGGTCATTGTGAGGAAGCCCCGCTCGTCGAGACTCCCCACGAGGAACTCGCCGATGCGAAGGAGCACCTCGTCCTTCGTCCCCATCCGAAGCTGCGAGAGGAGATGCTCGGAGAGGCGGACCGTCGTGGAGGGAACCCGCTCGAAGTACTCGTCGCTCACCTCCCCCTCGTTCCGGCGGAAGTAGCTGTACTCCTGCGGATTGTGGAAGTACTCGTCCCAGTCGATCTGCTCGCGACCGTCCTTCCCCTCCTCCGCCTCGCCGTCCTGGCTCTTCTCTCCGTCCTCCGCCGAGTCGGATGCCCGCGGGGTCTCCTCCTCCTCCCCGTCCTCGACGAGGTCTTCCACCTCTTCGAGAAGCGGGTTTTGCAGGAGCTCCTGCTTCAACACGAGCTGGAGCTCGAGAGTGGGCATCTGCAGGAGGCGGAGCGCCTGCTGGAGCTGGGGGGTCATGACGAGCCTCTGCGTCTGCAGCATGCGAAGCTGGAGACCCGCTTTCATCTCCATGACTCGTTCCCCTCTCCCTACAGGCTGAATCTCTCCCCGAGGTAGATCTCTCGCGCCTCGGGGTTCTCGGCAAGCTCCTTCGCGCTGCCGGCGAGGAGGACCCTCCCCTCGTTGAGAATGTACGCGCGGTTCGTGATCGAGAGGGTCTCCCGCACGTTGTGATCCGTGATCAGGACGCCGAGACCCCGGTCCCTCAGGCTCGCCACGATCTCCTGAACGTCCTCAACCGCGATCGGGTCGATTCCCGCGAACGGCTCGTCGAGGAGCAGGAAGGCCGGCTCGGTGGTCAGCGCGCGGCTGATCTCGGCGCGCCGCCTCTCCCCGCCCGACAGGGTGTACGCCTTCGAGCGGGCGAGGGCGGAGATCCCGAGCTCCTCCATCAGCCTCTCCGCCCTTCCCCTCCTCTCGCTCTTCGACAGGGGGAGGGTCTCGAGGATCGCGAGGAGGTTCTCCTCGACGGTCAACTTTCGAAAGATCGACGATTCTTGCGACAGGTAGCCGATCCCCATTCGCGCCCTCTGGTACATCGGCTGGGACGTCACGTCCACCTCGTCGAGGTAGATCCGCCCCGCGTTCGGACGGATCATCCCGACGATCATGTAGAACGTCGTCGTCTTTCCCGCGCCGTTCGGGCCGAGGAGCCCGACAACCTCGCCGCGCCCGACCTCGATCGAGACGCCGGCGACCACGCGCCGGCCGCGGTACTCCTTGACGAGCCCCTCGGTCCGGAGCCTCGCCCACGCCTTCCCTCCGCGAGCCTCAGCGTTCATCGGGCTTCTCGAGGGTGAAAGCGACCACATCGCGCTCGATCACGGCGTTCTCCAGGCCCGGATCGGTTCTGAGTCCGTACCCGGTGATCCGCTTCCTCCCCTCCACGAGCGTCACGAAGGCCTCCGTGTGGATGATCTCTTCCTTGTTGTTCCAGCGGATCCAGTCGGTTTCGAGCCGGGCACCGTCCCGGTTCGTGACGATGACGTTCCCTCGCGCCTCCATGTCGGTCGTCTTCCGGTCGATCGTGCCGCGCTCCGCGGTGAGGGTGGAGAGGTACTTCTCCTCCCCATCATAGAAATCGACCACAACTCCCTCCGACTCAACCCTTTTCGGCTCCTCGAACAGCCGGACGACGTCCCCCCGGAAGACCCAGCTCTTCTTGTTCTCCCGGTACTCGACCCAGCTCCTCACCCGGGTCTCCTGAGTGGGCAGGGGATCGGGATTGCCCCCCTCGGGCCGGTCGAGACCCCTCTCGCCGCAGGCCGCCCCGAGGAGGAGCGTGCCTGCGAGGAGCGCCCTCAGACCGCGTCCGGAGCCCATCGGTCGTGCATCCAGACCCACTGGGTCGGCGCGGCGCGGATGAAAGACTCGAGGACGCGCACGCATTCCCTCGTGTTCTCCTCCAGGGCGCTCGGGACCGCCGAGTGCGCCGCCGGCTCGATCGGCCGCTCGATCGCGATCCGGTATCGTCCGCCCTCGACCATCCAGCATCCCATCGGAACGATGATCGCCCCGGTCCGCGCGGCGAGCCGCACGGGGCCCACGAAGGTCCGCGCGGGCCGGCCGAGGAAGTTGGTGACGATCCCCTCCCGGCGGCAGCGAAGGTCCATGAGGATACCGAGCATCTCGCCCTCGCGAAGCACCCGCACCACGCGGCGGACCCACCCCGCTTCCCCCCGGAGGATCGACCCGACGCCGTGCCGCGACCGCATGCGGGCGAGCCACTCGTCCAGCCGCGGATCGAAGAGCCGCGTGGCGAGGGCGGTCAGAGGAATCTCCTTGCGCCCCAGGTAGGCCGCCATCAGCTCCCAATTCCCGAGGTGCCCCGTGATCCCGATCACCCCGCGCCCAGCCGCCATCGAGCGCTCGAGGTTTTCGTAGCCCGAGACCTCCACGAGCGCCTCGAGATCACGGCGTCCCAGCCTCTCCAGCCGCGCAAGGTCCACCGCGTTCCGTCCGAGGTCGCGGTAGACACGCCGCGCCATCCGCTCCGCCCCCTCCCCACCACCGTACACGCTTCCCAGGTTCCGCCGCGCCCTCTCCCTCCCCCGCCTCTCCATCAGGTGCACCAGGCTGCCGCCCGTTTCGAACACGCGCATCCCCAACGCGCGCGGGAGAATCCCCCCCACGCCCATCGCAGCCCGGATCGCCTCGAACGCGATCGCCTTCTTCCATCCCATCCCGGATGCCGCGTTCACGCCTCTTCCCCTCTTGTACCGGACGCTCGGGTCCGTTTCTCGCCCGAGGTCAACATAGACGAAGGGAAGACCGGCTGTCAAGCAAGGGTTGTGCCAAAGAGGGCTACTCGGCCACGCCGGCTCGGAGGCAATCGTACATGTGCAAAAAGCCCAATGGCTTCAGCGAGCCGTCCACCACCAGAAGGCAGGAGATGATCCCCTTGGGATCCGTGTGCATGAGCCGGAGCGCGTCGGCCACGAGCGCATCCGGCCCGATCGTTCTCGGGCCGCGCGTCATCACGTCGCCGACCCTGAGCGAGAAGATGTCCGGCTTCCTGAGGAGGATTCGCTTGAGATCGCCGTCGGTCACGATCCCGCGGAGAACGCCCGCGGAATCCACGACCCCGGTCGCCCCGAGCCGCTTCTCGACGATCTCGAGGAGGACCTCCTTCATGCTCGCCTCTTCGGTAACGAGCGGGATCGCCTCTCCCTTGTGCATGATGTCGCCGACTCGGAGGAGCAGCCTCCTCCCCAGCGCTCCGCTCGGGTGGAAACGCGCGAAGTCTTCACTTTTGAGACCTCGAAGGTCGAAGAGCGTGACCGCGAGGGCGTCCCCCATCGCGATGCTCGCCACCGCGCTCGCGGTCGGCGCCAGGTTCAGGCTGCACGCCTCCGGCCCGTCGCCGATGAGGAGGACCTCGTCCGCCTCCCCGCCGAGCTCCGAGTCCGCCTTCGCCGTGATCAGGATCATCCCCACCCCGAGAAGCCGAAGCGAGGGAAGGAGCCTCTTCAGCTCCTCGTTCGCTCCGGAACGGGAGACCATGATCACCACGTCCTCCGGCTCGATCACCCCGAGGTCCCCGTGGACCGCCTCCACCGGATGGAGAAAGAAGGCGGTGGCGCCGGTCGAGTTGAAGGTCGCCGCGATCTTCCGCGCCACGAGGCCCGACTTCCCGACCCCGGTGACCACGATCTTCCCGAGCCGGGTGCCCGCGGGGTCCTCGGGACGGACGATCGCCCGACGGATCATCTCCACCGCGCGCGCAAAGGAGGGCCCCACGCTCTCCTCGAGCTCCCGGATCGCCTCGGCCTCCCTGCGAAAGACGGCGCGCGCGCGCTCGACCGCGAACCCCCCCTCCTCTTCCGGCCTCGCCTTCATGCCCCTACCTCCCGGCTCGCCCGGTGGATGCGGAGAAGGCCCGACAGAAGCGGCTCGAGGCGGGCGAGGGGGAGCATGCTCGCCGCGTCGCAGAGCGCCCTGGCCGGCTCGGGATGAGTCTCGATGAAGAGGGCGTCGCACCCGGCCGCGACCCCCGCGCGCGCGAGGAGGGGAATATGCTCGGGAGTGCCTCCCGACGGGTCCGCGCTCGGCTTGCCGTAGACGCGCACCGAGTGGGTGACGTCGAAGACGGCCGGGTAGCCGTGCCCGCGGAGGATCGCGAGGGAGCGCATGTCGACGACGAGCGTCCGGTACCCGAAACAGGTCCCCCTCTCGGTGAGCAGGATCGAGCGGTTCCCCGTCGATTCCACCTTGCGCACCGAGTGGACGAGGTCTTCCGGCGCGACGAACTGTCCCTTCTTGATGTTGATCGCCTTCCCGGTCCGCGCGGCGGCGAGAAGAAGCTCGGTCTGCTGGGAGAGGTAGGCAGGGATCTGGAGCACGTCGAGGACCTCGGCGGCGGGCCCGACCTGCGCGGGGGTGTGCACGTCCGAGAGAACCGGCACGCCCACCTCCCTCTTCACCCGCTCGAGCACCGCGAGGCCGGCCTCCAGGCCGGGCCCCTCGTAGTACTCCACGGAGGACCGATTGTCCTTTCGATACGAAGCTTTGAAGACGAAGGGGATTCCCAGCCTCTCGGTCACCTTCCGGACCGCCTCCGCGGTGCGGAGCGTCAGATCCTCCGATTCGATGACACAGGGGCCGGCGATCAGGGAGAGGGTCCCCGGCTCGCCGAAGCGCACACCCCCGATTTCGACCACGCACGGCTCCCTCACTGCGCCCCCCCCAAGCCCGAAGCGACCGATTCGACCCGCTCCCTCGCCGCCTTCACGAAGCCGGCGAAGAGGGGCGCCGGCGCCAGAGGCCTCGACCGGAACTCCGGGTGGAACTGAGACGCGACGAAGAAGGGGTGGCCCGGGATCTCGACGATCTCGACGAGGTCCCGCTCGGCGCTCCGCCCGCTGGCCGCGAGGCCCTTCGAAGCGAGAAGATCCCGGTACTCGTTGTTCACCTCGTAGCGGTGGCGGTGGCGTTCTCGGATCCTCTCCGATCCGTAGAGGCGCCGCGCCAAGCTCCCCGCCTCGAGAAGGACCTCGCTCGCCCCGAGCCGCATCGTCGCCCCGAGGTTCTCGACCGTCTTCTGCTCGGGGAGCAGATCGATCACCCGGTGTTCGGCGTCGGGATCGAACTCGCCGCTCGTCGCGCCGGCGAGCCCGCACGCGTTCCGGGCGAACTCGATCACGGCCACCTGCAGGCCGAGGCAGAGCCCGAGGTAGGGAACGCCCCGCGTCCGGGCGTACCGCACCGCGGCCACCTTCCCCTCGATTCCACGGACCCCGAAGCCCCCGGGCACGAGAATGCCGTCGCACTCCTCCAGAACGGCCCGTTCCTGCTCGTCGCCGAGCTTCTCCGAATCCACCCAAACGCTCCGCACGCGGACGTTGTTCGCGATTCCCGCGTGGACGAGGGCCTCGTGCACCGACTTGTAAGCGTCCACGAGGTGCACGTACTTGCCGCAGACGGCGATCCGAACGACCGTCGAGGGGGAGTGAACGCGCTCGACCATCCGTCTCCACTCGTCGAGGTCCGGCGCGGGGAGCGAGAGCCCGAACTGCTCGACCACGAGCCTGTCGAGCCCCCCCCGGTTCAAGGCGAGGGGCACCTCGTAGATCGACGAGGCGTCGCGAGCCTCGACCACGTTCTTCTCCGGGACGTTGCAGAAGAGGGCGATCTTCGCGCGCACGTCCTCCGCGATCGCCAGGTTCGTGCGGCAGACCAGCGCGTCCGCCTGGATCCCGATCTCGCGCAGCTCCTTCACGCTGTGCTGGGTCGGCTTGGTCTTCATCTCCTGGGAGGTCGTGAGAAACGGAAGGAGCGTCACGTGCATGAAGAGCGTCGCCTCGCGCCCGCACTCCAGCCGGAGCTGGCGGATCGCCTCCAGGAACGGGAGGCTCTCGATGTCGCCGACGGTCCCCCCGATCTCCGTGATCACGACGTCCGCGGAGGTCCGCCGGCCGAGATCGACGATTCGCCTCTTGATCTCGTTCGTGATGTGGGGGATGACCTGAACGGTCACGCCGAGATACTCCCCCCTCCTCTCCCGCGAGATTACCGTGTCGTAGATCTGCCCGGTCGTCGCGTTGTTGTGCCGGCTGAGGTTTTCCCCGGTGAACCGCTCGTAGTGCCCGAGATCGAGATCGGTCTCCGCTCCGTCGTCGGTCACGAAGACCTCGCCGTGTTGGAAGGGGTTCATCGTCCCCGGGTCGACGTTGATGTACGGATCGAGCTTGAGGAGCGTGACCCGAAGCCCCCTCGCCTTGAGCAGCATGCCGAGCGAGGCGGCGACGATCCCCTTCCCGAGCGAGGAAACCACGCCGCCGGTCACGAAAACGTAGCGGGTCATGCCGGTCCTTCCCCCGTCCTCCTTCGGTTCGATTCCGTCTCCGACCGGGCCGCGAAGGCCTCACGCGCCCGTGCGAGGTCCTCCGGGGTCTCCACTCCGTGAAACGCTCGGGGCCAGAAGGCGACCCCGATCGGCATTCCGTGATCGAGAGCTCGCAGCTGCTCCAGCCCCTCCTTCTTCTCGAGGTCCGTGCGCGGGAGCGACACGAAACGGAAGAGCGCCTCGCGCCGGAACGCATAGACGCCCACGTGTTTCCACCGCTCGACCGGCCCGGGGCCCCACTCGTGCGGGATCGGCGCGCGGGAGAAGTAGAGGGCCGATCCCGCGCGGTTCGTCACCACCTTGGCCGTGTTCGGATCCGCGATCTCCGCCTCTCCCTCAAACGGGACGACGAGGGTCCTGAGCGCGATCCCCGGATCCTCGATCATCGGTTTCAGAACGAGGTCCAGCGCGGCCGGGGGGAGGAACGGCTCGTCGCCCTGCACGTTGACCACGATGTCCGCCTCGATCTCCCGGGCCGCTTCCGCGACACGGTCGGTGCCGGTCGCGTGGTCCGGGGAGGTCATGATCGCGCGATACCCGGCCTCCCGCACCCTGGAGGCAATCTC
The DNA here is from genome assembly GCA_043818685.1 of Candidatus Eiseniibacteriota bacterium. Lineage (GTDB taxonomy): Bacteria > Orphanbacterota > Orphanbacteria > Orphanbacterales > Orphanbacteraceae > VGIW01. Next base: position 3,520 of record JBDRFQ010000362.1, on the reverse strand, counting down.
CTCGTCGTCCGTCGCCACCGCGACATCCCCGACCAGCCGGGCGCCGGCGGCCGCGTCGCAGACCAGGAGCACGATCTCCCGCCCTCCGATCCGCTGGAGCGGCTTCCGCGGGACCCGGGCCGAGCCGATCCGCGCGGGAATGACGGCCGCGATCCGCGCCGCTTCGCCCCCGATGTCGATCACCCCCAAAAGCAAGAGAGGGGATACGAATCCCCCCTCGAAGATGGAGCCGCAGCGGGTCTAGGGCCGGGCGGTCGGGTCATCCCTCCCCTACTCGGAAGGCTGCGGTACGAGAACGTTCACAACCTTCCGGTCGCGCCCCTTTCGGACGAACTCGACGATGCCGCCGATCTTCGCGAACAGCGTGTCGTCCCCCCCGCGGCCGACGTTCCTCCCCGGATAGACGCGCGTTCCGCGCTGCCGGACCAGAATCTCCCCCGCGAGGACGCGCTGGCCCCCGAAACGCTTCACGCCGAGCCTCTTCGCCTGGCTCTCGCGCCCGTTCCTGGAGCTCCCCACGCCTTTCTTGTGAGCCATGTCGACGTCTCCCGCCCCCCCTAACCGATCCGCTGCCTTCGCGGATCCAGGCCGAAGGGTCTTGCTTCCTACCTCTCGACCGAGAGGACCCGGATTCTCGTGTAGCAGGCCCTCTGGCCGAGCAGCCTGCGGTATCCCTTGCGGCGCTTGAACTTCTGGACAAGGACCTTCTCGCCCTTCCCATGAGCGAGAACCTCCGCCTCGGCGCTCGCGCCCTCGACGGTCGGGTTCCCGACCACGCGTGAGCCGTCCTCCCCCTCGAGGAAGAGCACCCGGGGGAGGCGGACCTTCTCTCCGACCTCGGCCCGGATTCGGGGAACGTCGATCACGCCCCCCGGCTGCGCGCGAAACTGGAAGCCGCCGCTCTCGACGATTGCGAACAAGTGTCGTTCCCCTTTCAACCGCCCGAACCGGCGGCCCTGCGTCACGATCGGAACCCCGCGCATCCAGGGCAAAAAGGAACCCAGTGTTTTATAACATTGGAGGGCGCCTGCTGTCAAGGGGGAGATAGAGGAGGACGCTCCGCCGCACCCCGGGTCCTGAACGGGCCGGCAGGCGTTCTTCCGACGAGACCCGACCGGCAGGATCCGGGCTCGTGTCGTGTCCCGGGAACACCTTCCCCTCTTGCCGCCCCTCGCGGCCCCCGGCTCTGCTGCCCCTCCTCCGCGCATCGATTTGACACGCACTCGCCCTCGCGCCTTGCCGGGGCCCACGATGACACGCCCGGATTGACAAGGTACTCCTGGGACACGACATCAGAACACGACCTCGTCGGTCAGCTCCTTTCCGCTCCGGCGGCCGAAGATCCGAACCTCCTCGCGCGCGAGGCTCGGGTCGTCCTGCACCTCCACGCCGAGCCGGTACCGCTTCTCGATCGCCTCGAGCCTCCCCGCGCTCCCCTCGAGGAAGGCGACCGCGACCTCCGGGTTCAGCTTCACCACGACCTTCCGCTCGTCGCAGTAGCTGGAGACCCGCTCGAGGAGCCTCTCCACCTTCCCCGCCAGCGTCGCGAGCGAGAGCCGCTTCCCCGTCCCCCCGCAGTGCGGGCAGGGAGCGCTGAAATAGTGAAGCAGGCTCGGGCGGACCCGCTGCCTCGTCATCTCGACGAGCCCGAGCTCGCTCACGCGGAACGTCTTGGTGCGGGAGCGGTCCCTCCGGAGCGCCTCCCGAAGCGCCTCGAGAATCTTCTCCCGGTTCGCCTCCTTCTCCATGTCGATGAAGTCGATCACGATGATCCCGCCGACGTCGCGGAGCCGGAGCTGGCGGGCGATCTCCTTCGCCGCCTCGAGGTTCGTGCGAAAAATCGTCTCCTCCTGGTCCTTCTCACCGGTGTAGCGGCCCGTGTTCACGTCGATGGCGACGAGCGCCTCGGCCTGTTCGAGGACGATGTACCCTCCCTGCCTCAGCCAGATCTTCGATGAGAGGGTCTTTGTAATTTCGTTCTCGATCTCATAGGCATCAAAAATCGGCGTCTCTTCCTTGTAGAGGCGAACGCGATCCCTGAGCTCCGGCGCCGTCGACTGCAGGTAGGTGAGGATCTGCTTGTGCTCCTTCCTCGAGTCGATGATCAGACGGTCCACGTCCTCGCTGAACAGATCCCGGATGAGCCCGGTGGTGAGCCCCACCTCCTTGTGGAGGAGAGAAGGGCAGGGCATCCGCCCGTGTGCCTCCTGGATCTTCTTCCAGAGCCGGGTGAGGTATCGGACATCGGAGGCGAACTGGCGCTTCTGCTTGCCTTCCGCGACCGTCCGCACGATCGCCCCCATGCCGGAGGGGAGGACGCCGTGGACGAGCTCACGGAGCCGGATCCGCTCCTCGCGGCTCTCGATCTTCCTCGAGACGCCGACCTGGGGGATGCCGGGCATGAGAACGAGGAAGCGGCCGGCGAGCGAGACCTGCGTGGTCACCCGCGGGCCCTTCGTCCCGATCGGCTCCTTCGTCACCTGGACGATGATCTCCTGCCCCTTCTTGAGCAGTCCCTCGATCGAGACACCCCGAGGGACCCTGCGCGTGACCGGGCCGGCGCGCTCGCCCTCCTCGTCGATCGTCTCCATCGCTTCCGGATTCGGCATCACCATGTCGGAAACGTGGAGGAACGCGGTCTTCTCCAGCCCGACATCGATGAAGGCGGCCTGCATGCCGGGGAGAACCGCGTTCACCCGACCCTTGAAGATGTCGCCGACCTGCCGGGCCGCGTCCGCCCTCTCCGCGAGAAACTCGACGAGGGTGTGGTTCTCGAGAATCGCGACCCTCGTCTCGCTGGGGCTCGCGTTCACGATGATCTCCGTGAAGACCGCCTTGTCGCGCGCCATCGGCTCAGCTCACCTCCCCACCCCGGTAGAGCCCCCTCCGGCCGAGGTAGGCGCGGACGCTCTCCGGCACGAGATAGCGGATCGACTCGCCGCGCCGCACGCGCTCCCGAACGTAGGTGGAGGAGATCCCCACCAGGGGCGTCTCGATCAGGCGGACGCGCTCGACGAGCCCCGAGACCGCGCCGAGATCGACCCCCGGGCGGGGCGCCACAACGACCTCCGCCTCCTCGAGAACCGCCTCCGGGCTCTTCCAGCCGGGGAGATCGACGAGGCCGTCCGCGCCGATGAAGTAGAACGGGCGGCCGCACCCGCTCGAGCGGGCGATCTCGCGGATCGTGTCGATCGCGAAGGACCGCCCCTCCCGCTCGATCTCGACGCGCGAGAGCCTGAAGCGGTCGTTCTTCTCGATCGCGAGGCGCACCATCTCTGCCCGGTCCTCCGCGCTCGAGAGGGCATCCGCCCGCTTGTGCGGCGGGCGGGCCGCGGGGACGAAGAGCACCGCGCCGGCGTCGAGCTCGTCCGCCGCGCACTCCGCCAGGACGAGATGGCCGACGTGAATCGGGTCGAACGACCCCCCGAAGATCACGACGCCGCCGCTCATGACCCTCCCCCCGCCCTCCCCCGCGGGACGCCGAGCCTCTCCTCGAGGCGGGCGCACCAGGGGGAATCGG
>JBDRFQ010000361.1:0-12960 GCA_043818685.1 Candidatus Eiseniibacteriota bacterium | reverse complement strand
TCTTGAACCGCGCCGTCAGGCGCTCCCCGATGATCCGTCCGTTCGAGTCGAGCGGGGTGTTCGCCTGAATGACGATGTGGTCGTCTTCCTGGTCCGCCGAGAGATACTCGATCTCGTCGGAGACCTTCCCCTTCACGATCTTCCGGTACGGCGTTTCCAGGAATCCGTACTCGTTGACCCGCGCGTACGTCGAGAGGGAACTGATCAGACCGATGTTCGGTCCTTCCGGGGTCTCGATGGGGCAGATCCGCCCGTAGTGCGTGTAGTGCACGTCGCGCACCTCGAACCCCGCGCGCTCCCGCGTGAGGCCGCCGGGTCCGAGCGCGGAGAGGCGCCGCTTGTGCGTCAGCTCGGCGAGCGGATTCGTCTGATCCATGAACTGCGACAGCTGCGAGCTGCCGAAGAACGTCTTCACCACCGCGGAGATCGTCCGCGCGTTGATGAGGTCGTACGGGGCGATGTTCTCCGTGTCGCCGAGGCTCATCCTCTCCTTGATGATCCTCGCCATGCGGGAGAGGCCGATCGAGAACTGGATCGCGAGCAGCTCGCCTACGGAGCGGAGCCTGCGGTTCCCGAGATGGTCGATGTCGTCCGGCTCGTCCTTGCCGGCGCGCCTGCGGAGAAGCTGGTCGACCACGCGCACGAAGTCCTCTTTGGTCAGCGTGGTCGTGTCGTCCGAAACCTGTAGCCCGAGACGCCGGTTCATCTTGTACCGGCCGACCGGGGCGAGGTCGTAGCGGCGCGGGTTGAAGAAGAGCCGGTCGAGCAGCGACCGGGCCGTGTCGAGGCTCGGCGGATCCCCGGGGCGGAGGAGGTTGTAGATGCGCTTCAGCGCCTCCTCCTCGCCGGTGGTCGTGTCCTTCGCCAGCGTGTTCCGGATCACCTGCCCGTCCTTCCCCTCTTCGGGAACGAGGAGACGGATCGGTCCGGTCTTCGACTCGCGCATCCTCTCGAGAAGCTGGAGGGTGATCTCCTCGTTCGCCTGGGCGAGGATCTCCCCCGTCCCCGACTTCTCGTCGACGACATCCGCCGCCAGAACGCGCCCGACCAGCTCGTCCTTCTTCCGGTACGAGCTGAAGTTGATCTCGACGGTTTCATAGAAGAGCTCGAGAATGCTCGGGTCCGTGGAGAACCCCAGCGCCCGGAGGAGGATCGTCACCGGGATCTTCCGCTTCCGGTCGATGTGGGCGTACATGATGTCGTTGATGTCGGTGGTGAACTCGACCCACGAGCCGCGGTAGGGGATAATCCTTGCCGCATAAAGCGTTTTGCCGTTCGGGTGGATTTCCTCGTCGAAAAAGACGCCCGGCGAGCGATGGAGCTGGCTCACGATCACCCGCTCCGCGCCGTTGATGATGAAGGTCCCCTTGTCGGTGATGATCGGGAGCTCGCCGAGATAGACCTCCTGCTCGATGACCTCCTTGACCTTCTTCTCCCCGTCCACCGTCTCCTTGACGATGAGGCGGAGCAGCGCCTTGAGGGGAGCCGCGTAGGTGACATCCCGCTCCTGGCACTCATCCACGTCGTACTTCGGCTCCCCGAGCCCGTAGGAAACGAACTCGAGGCTAAAGTTCCCGCGCGCATCCGCGATCGGGAAGATCTCGTTGAACACGGCCTGTAGGCCCTGGTTCTTCCGCTTGTCGGGCGGCGTGTCGGCCTGCAGGAACCAGTCGAAGGACCGGAGCTGCACATCGAGAAGGTTGGGGATGTCCATGATGGCGGGGTTCTTGGAGAAGCTCAACCTCTCGACCCATTGGATAGCCAATCTTCAATCTCCCCTATGAACGGACAACTCGGCCGCGCTCGGATCCGGGGGGCGATTCGCCTCTCGAATCCGGCGCGGCATGAGGTGGAACACCTTTCGAGATTCGATCGAATGCGGACTACTTCAGCTCAACCTGGCCGCCCGCCTCTTCGATCTTGGCCTTGATGTCCGCGGCCTCTTCCTTGCTCACCATCTCCTTGACCGGCCTCGGGGTGTTGTCCACGAGATCCTTCGCCTCCTTGAGGCCGAGCCCGGTGATCGCGCGGACGACCTTGAGGACCTGGATCTTCTTGTCCCCCGCGGCGGTCAGCATGACGGTAAACTCGGTCTGCTCCTCGACCGCGGCCGCCTCGCCGCCCCCGGGCATCATCCCGCCCGCCGGCATCGCCATCGCCTGCGGGGCCGCCGACACGCCGAACCGCTCCTCCAAGGCCTTCACCAGCTCGGCCGCCTCCAGGACGGTGAGCTTCTCAATCGCCGAAACGACATCCGCGATCTTGGGCGAGACCTCGACGGCCGCCTTGGTGGCCGTATCTTCGTTCGTCATGGTGTGTACCTCCCGATCAGTAGAGAGCAGGAAATCCCGCCCTTCAGGTTTCCCACGGGTCCCGACCCTTCCGGACCGCTCCCCCGTCGTTTCCCTTTCCGCGAGCCCGCCGGGCGTCCGCGGCGGGCGATCTATGGACCGAACCGGCGGTGGATCGCCCGAGACTACGACCCGCCGCCCTCTTTCTTCTTTCGGATCTCCTCGACGGCAACGGCCAGCGAGGTCATCACGGCCTGAACGGTGCTCACGACACCCTGCATCGGCGCGTTCACCAGACCCATGATCTGCGCGACCAGCACCGGCTTCGGTGGAAGGTCGGCGACCCTCGCGATCTCAACCGCGCTGAGAACGGATCCGTCGATGAACCCCCCCTTCACCACGGGGAGATCGTTGTTCGCCTTGGCGAAGTCCTTGATGACCTTCGCCGGGGCAATCGGGTCGGCGATTGCCACCGCCCATCCGGTCGGCCCGCGGTCGAGGAAGCGCTCCAGCCCCTCCATGTTCATGTCGCGGGCGGCGATGCGGCCCAGCGTGTTCTTGATGACGAAGAACTCGGAGCCGCTCTTGCGGAACTCCCGCCTGAGCCGGCTGATCCCATCCACGCTGAGGCCGGTGAAATCGGCGAGGACGACCGCCTGCGCGCTCTCGAGCTTCTTCTTGAGGGTCGCGACCGATTCAACTTTTCTTGGTGTCGGCATGGTTGCTGATCCCTCCCCCCATCATCCGCGCAGGAGCTCGGCCTGGACGTCGACGCGCACGCCCGGCCCCATCGTGGACGAAATCGTGAGGCTCTTCCAATACGTCCCCTTCGCAGAGGACGGCTTCGCCCGCTGGATCTCCGCGATCACCGTTCGGATGTTCTCCGCGAGCTTCTCCTTGTCGAACGAGGCCTTTCCGACCGGCACGTGGATGTTGCCCGTCTTGTCGGTGCGGTATTGGATGCGCCCCGCTTTCACCTCGCGAACCGCCTTGCCCACCTCGAACGTAACGGTCCCGCTCTTCGGGTTGGGCATGAGGCCGCGCGGCCCGAGGATCTTCCCGAGCTTTCCCACTTCCTTCATCATGTCGGGGGCCGCGATGACCGCGTCGAAATCGGTCCACCCGCCCTGGATCTTCTCGACGAACTCGGACGAACCGACGAAGTCGGCACCCGCCTCGCTCGCCTCCTTCTCCTTCTCCCCCTTCGCGATGACGAGAACGCGGACGCTCTTTCCGGTCCCGTGCGGGAGAACGATCGTCCCGCGGATCTGCTGATCGGAATGCCGCGGGTCGACGCCGAGATTCGCGGCAAGCTCGACCGTCTCGTCGAACTTGGCGGCCGGCGCGCCCTTGACCAAATCAATCGCGGCATCCAGGGGATACCGGGTCATCCGGTCCACCCTTTCGCCCGCCGCCCGATACCGTTTTCCTACTGTCATCGGTCCACCTCTGATCTCCCGCCCGGCTGCACAGGCGGCCCGGAGGTCGCTCGCGCGATCCGGGCTACCCCTCAACCTCAATCCCCATGCTCCGGGCGGTCCCTTCGATCATGCGCATGGCCATTTCGGTGTCGTTGGCGTTCAGGTCCTCTTTCTTGAGATCGGCGATCTCTCGGACCTGCTTCCTCGTCACCTTTCCCAGCTTGTTCCTGTTCGGCTCCCCGGACCCCTTCGGGATCCCCGCCGCCCTCTTCAGGAGCACCGCAGCCGGCGGCGACTTCGTGATGAAGGAGAAGGATCGATCCGCGTACACGGTGATGACCGCGGGGATGATGAGCCCCTGGTCCTTCTGCGTGCGCGCGTTGAAGGCCTTGCAGAATTCCATGATGTTGACGCCCTGCTGGCCGAGGGCCGGCCCGACCGGAGGCGCCGGGGTCGCATTGCCGGCCGGAATCTGCAGCTTGACGATCGCCTGTACTTTCTTCTTCTTCGGTGGGGCCATTGTTTCTTCCCGCGCTCGAGAGCGGTCCCCCGCTCTACAAGCTCTTTACCTGCAAAAAGTCCAACTCCACGGGAACCGGCCGGCCGAAGATCAAGACCATGACCTTCAGCTTGCCCCGTTCCGGCTGTATCTCGTCCACCACACCCGTGAACTCGGTGAACGGGCCGTCCGTCACCTTGACGTGTTCGCCGACGTGGTACGGGATCGTCGGGGTCGGCTTCTCCTTCGTCCCCTCGATCCTCCCGAGTATCCTCTCGATCTCTTCGTCCGAGATCGGCTGCGGCTTCGTCCCGACCCCGACGAACCGCGTAACGCCCGGCGTGTTCGAGATCACGCGCCAGGTCTCGTCGGACATCTCCATCCTCACCAGAACGTAGCTCGGGAAGAACTTCCGATCAGTGATCGTCTTCTTCCCGTTCTTCATTTCCGCCACGCTCTCGGTGGGGACGAGAACGCGCGGCACCTGCTCCTGCAGGTCCGCCTGTTTCACCGCTCTCTCGATGTTCTTCGCCGCCCTCTCCTCGTGCCCCGAGTTCGTGTGGACGACGTACCAGCGAAGACGGTCCTCGCTTTCCTGTTCCTGCGGCTCGCCCTCATCCGCGGGGGATTCGGACGGCGGCTCTTCGGAGTCGCGCGGGCTCTCCGCCCCCTCATCGGGAGACTCGTCCCCGGACGGCGCCTCGTCGGACACCGCCTCGTCGGACGGCGCCTCTTCAGGCGGGGTCTCGGTGGAGGCCGCGTCTTCGGCCACGGTCTCGCCGGAGGCCGCGTCCTCGGGCGGCATCTCCGGAGCCGTTCCCGGTCCGCCCGCGCCTTCTTCCCGTTCTTCCCTCACCTCTTCGTCCATGGCCTTTCTCGAAACCAGGGGACCCTACCGCAACACGAGCCCGACAAGCTTCAGAAGAATCGAATCCACGACCCCGATGAAGACGGAGATCAGAATGACCGCGACGATGACGACCGCCGTCGATCCCTTGAGCTCGGTCCACGTCGGCCAAGCGACCTTCTGAAGCTCGATCCATACTTCGCGCAGAAACCGGACCGACCTCTGCACGACCCCTGTGGATTCCCCATTCATGCTTCGATCCTCTCCGGTTTGCGGAGAAGAGGGCCGCAGGTGTGGCAGGGATCGAACCCGCAACCCCCGGTTTTGGAGACCGGTGCTCTACCAATTGAGCTACACACCTGTGCGCTCTCCTTGGGTCTTTAAGACGGGGGAGCGCCCTGCTCCCCCCTCTCCTGAAACTCCCGTCCGCTTCAGCTCGCGGCAGCGGCTTCCTACTCGATGACCTCCGCGATCACGCCCGCGCCGACGGTGCGCCCGCCCTCGCGGATCGCGAAGCGAAGCGCCTTCTCCATGGCGATGGGAGTGTGCAGCTCAACCGAGATCTCCACGTTATCGCCGGGCATGACCATCTCGCGCCCTTCCGGCAGGCGCGCGGTTCCGGTCACGTCCGTGGTCCGGAAGTAGAACTGCGGGCGGTAGCCGTCGAAGAACGGGGTGTGCCGTCCGCCTTCCTCTTTCTTCAGGATGTAGACCTCGCCGCGGAACTTGGTGTGCGGAGTCACCGAGCCGGGGGCGGCGATGACCATCCCGCGCTCCAGCTCGTCCTTTTCCACGCCGCGGAGCAAGAGGCCGATGTTGTCGCCGGCCTGCGCCTCGTCGAGGAGCTTGCGGAACATCTCGACCCCGGTGACGACGGTGTCCTTCGTCTCTTTGATTCCAATGCGCTGTACCTTCTCGCCGACCCTCACGCGGCCCCTCTCGACTCGGCCTGTGCCGACCGTGCCGCGGCCCGTGATGCTGAACACGTCCTCGATCGGCAGCAAGAACGGCTTGTCGATGTCGCGGACCGGATCCGGGATGAAGGTGTCGATGGCGTCCATCAGCTCCTGGATGCACTTCGTCGCCTCGGGATCCTCCGGCTTGTTCATGGCGATCAGGGCGGAACCACGGACCACGGGGGTCGCGTCGCCCGGGAACTCGTACTTGCTGAGAAGCTCGCGCACCTCGAGCTCGACGAGATCCAGAAGCTCCGGGTCGTCCACCGTGTCGACCTTGTTCAGGAAGACCACCATGTAGGGCACGTTCACCTGGCGGGCGAGGAGCACGTGCTCGCGCGTCTGCGGCATCGGACCGTCCGCCGCGTCGACGACGAGAATCGCGCCGTCCATCTGCGCGGCGCCGGTGACCATGTTCTTCACATAGTCCGCGTGGCCGGGGCAGTCCACGTGCGCGTAGTGCCGCTTCTCGGTCTGGTACTCGACGTGCGCGGTCGCGATCGTCAGAATCTTCGTCGCGTCGCGCCGCCCGTGGGCCTCCGAGGCCTTCGCCACCTGGTCATAGCTGATCGCGTCGGCCAGCTTCTTCAGCGCCTGCACCTTCGTGATCGCCGAAGTGAGCGTGGTCTTGCCGTGGTCGACGTGGCCGATCGTCCCCACGTTCACATGCGGCTTCGTTCGTTGAAACTTCTCCTTCGCCATCTGTTTCGCTCCTCCTAGCCAACACGGGCGGCGAGGCGCGGGCACCAGGAGAGAGGTGGAGCCCACGACCAGAATCGAACTGGTGACCTATTGCTTACCATGCAATTGCTCTACCGACTGAGCTACGTGGGCCTTCCGCGTTGCCGCAAGACTGCCTACTCTCACTCCTCCAACGACGTCCGGGCGGCGCCGCAGGCCGAGACTCCTGGAGCGGGAAACGGGATTCGAACCCGCGACCCTCAGCTTGGAAGGCTGATGCTCTAGCCAGCTGAGCTATTCCCGCACAATCCGACCGACCTCGGTTGTCCCGCACAAAAAAGACCCCGGTCCCCCGCCCAAGACGTTCTCGACATCGCCCCGTCCCGGACGCGGCCGGTATACGCGCGCTGACGTCTCTCCTCCACCGTCGCGCAGCGCGGCAAGACCTCCGAGAAGTTCCTCTATCCATAAAGAATGGGGAGGGGAGGATTCGAACCTCCGAAGGCTTCGCCGACAGATTTACAGTCTGTTCCCTTTGGCCACTCGGGAACCTCCCCACGTCGTGACTCTTCGTTCGTCGCAAGGTGTCGGCTCGTCACCCTCATTGTCCTTGCGGGAGCTGGCGAGAGGAATCGAACCCCCAACCACCTCATTACAAATGAGACGCTCTGCCAGTTGAGCTACGCCAGCAGTTGAACCTCGACAGGAGATGCACCTGCAAGGACAGAAGTTACAAACTAACACTCACCTGGAAGGGTGTCAACGGAAAATAACACGGATTCCCCCCTCGCGCGAACTGTCCCCGCCGGGGAGACGGAGAGAGGCCGGGGGGAAATCCGTTGCCGCCCCCGAACCAGCCTGCTATTATACGCGTCCCTTCGCCGGAGTCAATGCGCTTTTCGGCCCGCACCCCCCGGGAGGCGAGGGACAGTACCGAGCACGGGGTCTTCCCTGTAGGGCCTAACCTCTTGGAAGAAAATGGGATGCGGGTGCGAGGCTTCCGCATGGGGCACCGTCGGTTTCTCGCCGTTCTCTTCGTCGCCGCCCTCCTTCCCCGGCTTCTATTTCTTTCGGAGGCAACGGGTTCTCCGCTCTTCACCCACCCCTATCTGGACGCCAAGTCGTACGACGAATGGGGGATGGAGATCGCCTCGGGGAAGTGGGTCCGGGGGGAACCGTTCCACATGGCGCCCCTCTACCCCTACCTCCTGGGGGCGTTCTACCGGGTCGCGGGGCATAACCTACTGCTCCTCAGGCTGATCCAGCACTTGGTCGGCGCTGCCTCGATGGTCCTCGTCTATCTCGTGGCGCACCGGCTCTTCGGAAGGGCCGTGGCGACCGTCGCCTACCTCCTCGCCCTCGGCTACGGCTCCTTCATCTATTACGAAGGGCAGGTCCTCGCCTCCTTTCTCGGGATCCTGTTCGGCCTTCTCGGGCTCTATCTTCTCGTCATTTCCCTCGAAAGGGGGGGAAGGGGGCTCTTTCTCGCCGGGCTCGTTCTGGGGATCGGCGCGGTCGCCCGCCCGAACCTCTTGTTTTTCATCCCGTTGGCGTTCCTGTGGATTCTCTGCGCGGAGAAGTCGAGCAGAAGGCGTCTTCCTTTGTATATCGCCGGGTGCGCCGTCGCCCTGATCCCATCCACGGTTCACAACTACTCCGCCTCCCGCACGCTCATCCCGATCTCCTCGCACGGCGGGGTCAGCTTCTACCTCGGGAACAATCCTTACACGCGCGGGGTCTACGTGCCCCCCCCCGAGTTCGGCGGAACTCCCGAAGCGATAGACATTTATGACTCGAGGAGGCTGGCCGAAAGGGACCTCGGCCGCCCGCTCGGCGCGGCGGAGATCTCTTCCTATTGGTATGGGCGGAGCTTCGCCTTCATCCGGGAGAACCCGGGGCGGTTCCTCGCGCTCCTTGCGCGCAAGATCGCATTGTATTTCAACGCGTTCGAGGTTCCGCTCGACGTGAACTACGAGTTCGACCGCCGGCTTTTCGGGGTCCTCCGATGGGCGCCCTTCTCGTTCGGAATCCTCCTACCCCTCGCGCTGGCCGGGGCGTTCCTGATCCCGGCGGAGAAGCGGCGGGGCCGCCTCCTCGTTCTCTTCGTCCTTGCAAACGCCGCATCCGTCGTGGCTTTCTTCGTTTGCGCGCGCTATCGGCAGACCGCCGTCCCGGCGATCGCGATCCTCGGGGCGGTCGCCCTCGTTCGCCTCGCTCGGGAGGGACGCGCCTCCCGATGGCGGCCCTTCGCCGTCATCGCCGCCCCCGTCGCTCTCCTCGCAATCCTCGTTCACATCGATGTTTATGAGGGGCGCGCGACGAGCGAGGTCCGCTCCACCGTGATCCTCGGCAGGGCTCATGCGGAGGCGGGGGATCGGGAGGGGGCCGAGAGGCTCTTCCGCGACGCCCTCCGGCTCGCCCCCGGCCACGTTGACGCGAGCATGAACCTCGGCCTTCTCTACTATCAGACGGGGCGGTATCGCGAGGCGGCGGACGCCTTCACCGCCGCCACGGAAGGCGCGCCAGGATTCGCCGGGGCGTGGAACAACCTCGGGAACGCGCTCCGGGAAGGGGGGGAGCTCGGGGCGGCGCTCGAGGCGATCCGCGCGGCGACCTTCGCGGACACGTCGTACGCCGGCGCGTTCAACAACCTCGGCTACACGCTCGCGCTCGCCGGGAGAGAGGACGAGGCTGAGGAGGCCTACCGCCGCGCGATCCGCCTCGACCCCGGTTCCGTTCACGCGCGGGCGAACCTCGCCGATCTCCAGTTCCGGAGGGGGAAGATGGACGAGGCGGTCGAGACGATGAACGAGGCGGCGCGCGTTCTCCGAGCGGTCCCCGCGGCCGGATGGAAGAGGGAGCAGATCGCGCGGGGGGCGGATCTCTCGCGCGCCGCGCGGGAGGCGGCGGCGCGGGGGGATTCAGTTGAAGCCGTCCGGGCGCTCGGCGAGGCGCTCGCCCTCCAAGGCGCGCCCGTCCGCGAGTGGGCGGAGAGGGACCCCGTCGCCCGCCCCATCCTCGAGCGGACTCTCGCCCACGAAGAGGCGGGAGGGAGGGATGAGCGCCGATGAACGGGAACCCCATCTCGGTGATCGTCCCGGTGAGGGACGCCGAGGGGACCATCGGCGAGACGCTCCGGTCGGTCTTCTCCTCCAGCGACCCGCCCGGCGAGGTGATCGTCGTGGACGACGGCTGCGCGGACCGCTCGATCGAGATCGCGCGGGGTTATCCGGTGCGGATCGAGAGGACCGCGCTCCCCGGCGGGGTCGCGCGCGCGCGGAACGCCGGCGCGCGAGCCTCGCGCGGCTCGATTCTCCTCTTCGTCGACGCGGATGTCGTGCTCGAGCCGGGGGCAATCCGGGCGGCGGCAGATGCCCTCGCCGATCCATCCGTTTCGGTCGCCGTCGGGCTCCAATCGCCGGTCCCCCCGTTTCCGAACGCGGCGAGCGTCTACAAGAACTACTGGCTTCACTACACCTACCGGAAGAGGGCGGAGCGCGTGGCGGTTCTCTACTCGAGCGCGGTCGCGATCCGTCGCGAGCCGTTCGAGAGGGTCGGCGGTTTCGACCCGAACTACCGCACGCCGAACATCGAGGATTCCGACCTTGGCAAGCGGCTCAGCGACGCCGGCTGCCGGATCGCGGTCGTTCCAAAGATGGAGTTTCGACACATCAAGCGATACGACACGGGCGGGATGTTCCGGACCGACTTTCGGAGGACCGTCGGCATGACCAAGGTTCAGCTCCGCGACCGCCTCCGGCGAATCATGAGAGGGAACTACTCGTCGATCCCGACGTCGTTCTTGGTCTCCTGTCTCGCCCCGTGGATCACGATCCCGCTTTTCGCCGCGGGGGAGCCGGTCCCCGCTCTTCTTCTCCCGCCCGCCCTCGTTCTCCTTCTCAACCACGACTGGCTCCGAAGCCTCGCCGGGAGCCAGGGCGCGCGCGCCGGGCTTCTTGGGATGCTCTTTCTCCATCTCGACGTGGTCGCGGTGAACCTCGGCGTTCTGTGGGGGATCGCCGAGTACGCGGCAGGGAAGAAGTACTAGTGTCGTGTCCCAGAAATACCTTGTCGATCTGAGTGAGTCGTCGTGGGCCCCGGCAAAGCGCGACGACGAATGCGTACTAAAGAGATACGCCGAGGAGGAGCAACGCGGTGGGGGGCCGCGAGGGCCGGCCAGAGGGGAAGGTATTTCTGGGACACGACACGAGACTCCCCATTCCCGTCCACGGAGGAAGCCGATCCGAAAGGGCAATCGCCCGGAATGGGGTATCTGGTTCCGCTGCCGTCCCTCAAGACCACCACAGAGAACGAGGTGTCCGGTACGGGGAATGCCCCACATGGGAGCGGGTGGGGAAGCGACAGGAGCCGGGAGCGCGCGCCGGAGGGCAGGACGGTCCGGAGACAGGGAAGCGGGATCGGTGTGTTCGAGGCTAGTGGCCGCGGGGGTGCCTTCGTGCCCAGCGGTTCACGGCGAGACGCAGCGTCTTCGGATCGAAGGGCTTCACGACGACGTCGTCCATGCCGGCACGGAGGCACGCCTCTCGGCTCTCCCTGTCCGCATGACCGGTGAGCGCGATGATCGGCAGCCGGTTCTCGGCGTCTTCCTTCGAGCGGATCTCGATCGTCGCCTCGAGCCCGCTCATCCCCGGCATCTCCACGTCCATGAGAATCAGGTCGTAGCGCCGCCGGCGAACAAGATCGATCGCTTCCAGCCCGTCCGCGGCGATCTCCACGGAATGCCCGGCCTTCTCGAGGAACTTCTTCGCGATCGACCGATTGATCGCCCCGTCGTCGGCGACGAGAACGCTCAAGGCGCCGACCTCCGCCCCCTCGCGGGAGAGCGAGAAACCGAAGTGGGCCCCCTTCGAGTCGGTGCGGTTCTCCGCCCAAATCCTACCGCCGTGCGCCTCGATGATCCTCTTGGCGATGGCGAGCCCGAGGCCGTGGCTCTCCTCCCCGCCGGTCGGCTTGGCGGAGAGGCGGCAGAACTCGCCGAACACCTTCCCGAGGTCCTCGTCGGTGAGCCCGGGCCCCTCGTCCAAGACCGAGATTCCGACCTCCCCCTCCGTCTCCCAGACCCGCACGACGATCCGCGCCGAGCTCGGGCTGTATTTGACGGCGTTGGAGACGAGGTTGTCGAGAACCTGCCGGATCCTCAGGCTGTCCGACTCGACCACGGGCACCCTGTCCGGAATGTCCGCCGCGAGGAGCTGCCCCTTTCCGTGGGCGTGCCCCTCCTGGAACCGAATCGTCTCGCGCACCAAGAGGCCGAGATCGGTCGGCACGCGTTGGATCTCGAGCCTGCCCCCGCCGGTCTGCGCCTCCTGGAGGATGCTCTCCAACAGGTGGAGGAGACGCCCGCTCTCGTCGCGAAGAAGCGCGATGTGCTGCACGACCTCTGCGCGCGTTCCGCCGGTCGACTCGGAAAGCAGCAGCGCGAGATTGTGGATGGAGCCGATGCCGCCCCGCAGGTCGTGCGCGACGACGCTGAGGATCCGCTTCTTCTCCTCGCCCGCCCGCATGAGGTTCGTGTTCGCCCACTCGAGCTCCTCGCGCCGGGCCTGCAGCTCGGCCACCAGCTCGGCCGAGATCGCGTTGGCGCGGGCGAGCTTCTCGTTCGCGCGCTGCAGCTCCTCGCTCCGCTCCTCGAGCTCGGCGACCAGCTCCGCGGACCGCGCGTTCGCCCCGGCGAGGCGCTGGTTGGCTCGGGTGAGCTCGTCGCTCTTCGCCTCGAGCTCGGCGACCAACTCAGCCGCTTCCACGTTCGCGAGCGCGAGACGCTCGTTGACCGCCTCCTGATCCGCCGGCCTGCTCTCCGAGGGTTTGTCGCTCATGAGCGCCGCTCCGAGTCTAGAAAGAAACGACCGCCGACCCGGGACTGACCTCGGACACCACCGTGGCCAGGCCGACCAGCTCCGCCCCCTCCACGAGACGGCCGTTCCCCTTGTTTCCATTCACGCTGCAATAGTACTCGGTGCAGGGAGCACACACGAGCAGCCGCCCGCCGAGAGCACGGAACTGCTCGTAGTAGGTCCCGAGCGGTTCGAAGCCGTCCACCTGGATTCCCTTCATCGCCCCTTCCATCGCCCAGACGGTCCCGTCCATCGTCATGAAAACCGACGTCTTCTTTCCGAGAGCAAGCGAGGAGCACGCCCACGAGAGCGCCAGCGTCGCGCGGTGCCCCTGTCCTGCTTGCCCGTCGTGAGCACGACCATCGCGTTCTGTCCTTCAGCCATCATCTTCCCCTTCGCGCCCGAAACAC
>JBDRFQ010000360.1:0-5584 GCA_043818685.1 Candidatus Eiseniibacteriota bacterium | reverse complement strand
TCGATCTCGACCTGGTCCGGCTCGACGAGGATCGCCTTCCCGTCCACTTCGATCTCTGCTTTCCCCTCCCTCCGGATCCGGGCCACGGCCTCGGAGGGGAGGGCGCGGATCGCCGCGGCGACCTTGCCGGCGAGGGGGCCGAACCGGGGGCCGATCACGGGGAAGAGCGGCTTCGCCGCGAGACGGAGATGGGGATCCGGATCGGCGACGATCTCGAGCGCGCGGGCGTTCAGCTCCTCGCGCACCGTCTCCTGCATCCGCTCGAGCCGGCGGACCGGGTCGCCGCCGCCCGGAAGGGCGACCACGATGCGCCGCACCGGCTGGCGGGTCTTGATCGAGGTGCGCATCCGAACCGCGCGCCCGAGGTTCACCACCTCGCGGGAGAGATCCACCGCCGACTCGAGATCCTCGTCGATCCGGGCCTCGTCCGGCTCCGGGTAGCGCGCGAGGTGGACCGACTCCGGCTCGCCGGGGCGGAAGGGGGTGACGAGCGCCCGGTAGATCTCCTCGCCGACGAAGGGGACGACGGGCGCGAGGAGCTTGGAGAGCGAGACGAGAACCTCGTAGAGGGTCTCGAACGCGGCGCGCTTCCCCGAGTCCATCCCGCTCTTCCAGAAGCGTTTTCGGTTGCGGCGCACGTACCAGTTGCTGAGGTCGTCGATGACGAACTCCTGAAGGGCGCGGCCGGCCCGGGTGAGGTCGTACCGGTCGAGGCAGGCGGTCGCCTCGCGCGCCGTCTGGTGAAGGCGCGAGAGGATCCAGCGGTCCATGTCGGTGCGGCCCGGCTCCTCTCCGCCCCCGGCGCCCGGATGGAACCGGTCGATCGAGGCGTAGAGGAGGAAGAACGAGAGGGTGTTCCGGACCGTGTCGAGAAAGCGGTAGCCCACCTCGCGCACCGTCTCGACGCTGAAGCGGCGGGGGAGCCAGAGCGGGGCGGCCCAGACGAGGTACCAGCGAAGGGCGTCCGCCCCGTAGTTTTCGAGGATCATCCACGGGTCGACGACGTTCCCCTTCGTCTTCGACATCTTCTTTCCTTCCTCGTCGAGCACGAGGCCGATCACGAAGCAGCTCTTGAAGGAGCTGCACCCGGAGACGTGCGTGCTGATCGCGAGGAGGGAGTGGAACCAGCCGCGCGTCTGGTCGGTCCCCTCGCAGATGAACTCGGCGGGGAACTGGTCGGCGAACATCCCCTTCTTCTCGTCGAAGGGGAAGTGGTACTGCGCGTACGGCATGCAGCCGGAGTCGAACCAGACATCGACGACCTCGGGGACGCGCGCCATCTCTCCGCCGCACTTCTCGCAGCGGAGCGCCACCCGGTCCGCCCACGGCCGGTGGAGATCGACCGGCTCCGGGAGGGGAGCGATCGCGCGCCTTCCGAGCTCCTCCACGCCGCCGACGCTGGTCGTCGACTCGCACGAGCCGCACCGCCAGATGTTGAGGGGCGTCCCCCAGTAGCGGTCGCGCGAGAGGCACCAGTCCACGTTCCCCTCGAGCCACTTGCCGAACCGGTTCTGGCCGATCTCGGGCGGGTACCAGGCGATCTTCGCGTTCTCCTCGATGAGGCGGTCGCGGTACGCGGTCGTCCGGATGAACCAGCTCGCCCGCGCGAAGTAGAGGAGGGGAGTCGTGCAGCGCCAGCAGTGCGGGTAGCTGTGCGTGGTCGTTTCCCGTCGGAAGAGAAGGCCGCGCGCCTCGAGGTCCCGGATGATCTCAGGGTCCGCCTCCTTCACGGGACGGCCGGCCCAATCGGCCACCGCGTCCGTGAACTTGCCGGCCTCGTCGACGAGAGAGATGACCGGAAGCCCCTCCTCCTGCCCGACGCGGTAGTCGTCCTCCCCGTATGCCGGGGCGATGTGGACGATCCCGGTCCCCTCTTCGAGCGAGACGAAGCTCGCCGCGATCACGCGCCACGCGCGCTCGTCCTCCGGCCAGTACGGGAAGAGGCGCTCGTAGCGCATCCCCACGAGCTCCCTCCCCCCGAAGCGCCGGACCACCTTCGGGGTCTCCTTGAAGACGTGCGGGAGGCGCGCCTCGGCGAGGATGAGCGTCTCCCCGTCCCCCTCGACCTCGACGTAAGCCTCTCCCGGCGCGACGGCGATCGCCGCGTTCGAGGGGAGGGTCCAGGGGGTCGTCGTCCACGCGAGGAAGCTCCGGTTCTTCTCCCCGGCAAGGCGCATCCGGATCGTGATCGAGGGATCGATGACGTCCGCGTAGCCCTGGGAGACCTCGTGGCTCGAGAGGGGGGTCCCGCAGCGCGGGCAGTACGGAACGACCTTGTGCCCCTCGTAGATCAGCCCGGCGTCCCAGAACCGCTTGAGGACCGCCCAGACCGACTCGATGTAATCGTTCGTGCAGGTGACGTACGGGTCCTTCATGTCCACCCAGAAGCCGATCCGGTCGGACATCCGCTCCCACTCTTCGGAGAAGCGGAAGACCCGTTCCCGACACTTCTTGTTAAAACGATCGATCCCGTATTGTTCGATCTGTCCCTTTTGTGTGAAGCCGAGCTCCTTCTCCACCTCGATCTCGACGGGGAGCCCGTGCGTGTCCCATCCCCCCTTCCGGACGACGCGGAAGCCCTGCATGGTTCGGAAGCGGCAGACGAGGTCCTTCACCACGCGGCTCGCCGCGTGATGGATTCCGGGGAGGGCGTTCGCCGTCGGAGGGCCTTCGTAGAAGACGAAGCTCTTCTCCGCCGGGCGCTCGACGCTCTTTCGGAAGATCTCCCGCTCCTTCCAGAAGCGGAGGATCTCCTCTTCGCGTTCGGGGGTCGGAGCGGCGCTCGGCTTGGGGAATCGCGGTTGTTCGCTCATGGTGTCTCGCGGGTCAGTCGGTGGGGCGCCGGGCGGGCGATCCGGCCGGCGTTCCCTTCACGTCGTCTCGCCGGCGCTCCGGGCGGCCTCTTCGGAGTCGATCGAGGGGGCCGGCTCCGCCGCCGGTTTCGGGAGATCGGGAGGGGCGGCGGGCGAGGGCGCTCTCTCCTCGGAGCCCAATCCCCGCATCAGCCGGAGATCATCGAACAGCTCGCGCTGCAGCTCCTGGAGCCGCCGGACGTCCTCCTCCCCCTCGTACTCGACCTTTTTCAGGTCAAGCATTTTGAGCTGGGTCTCAACGACGAGGCGGAAGCGCGCGAGGAAGTCCCGCCTCTGCTTGGTGAGCTCGACGAGATCGCCCCGCACGCTCTCGAGGATCCCGCGCGCGGTCTGCACGGCCTTCTGGGCGCGGAGGTCCGCGTCCTTGAGGCGGATCTCCACCTCCTGGTCCGCGTTCTTCTTCGTGTCCCGCGCGACCTTCTCGGCGGTCACGAGGGCGTTCCGGAGGGCCTCTTCGATGCGCTGGTAGTTTTCGAGCTGGATGTCGCCGGTCGCGAGCCGATCGCGGAGAACGCGGTTCTCCTGAATGACCTCCTGGACCTGGTCGGCGACCATCTCGAGGAACGAGGCGACCTCCTGCTCGTCGACGCCCCGCAGGGTCTTGCGGAACGTCTGCTTGCGAATGTCGAGGGGAGAGATCTTCATGACGCGGCTCCCTCCTGCCAGTCCGCCGGCCGGTGGTTGGACGCACTAGCGTGGACCATGCACGCGTTTCCTACTGCGGCCGCGAATCGCAGCCTGCGAGGCCTCCTTTCCGTCGCCCCTTCCTCAACGTAGTGCCGAGACTACGTTTCCGGGAGCGGCTCGTCCAAGTCGGCCTCTCGGCTCACGCTCCGCGTCCTCGCGACGAAACCGCGTGCATGATCCACGCTAGGTTATCCGAAACCGGGCGTTCATCCAAGCGAAATCCGGCCGGGGAGCGGAGCGGAGGCTCACCCGCGGATGAAAAACGAGAGGATCGCCCCCTTGAGGAAGTGGAGGAGAACGAAGACGAGAATCGGGGAGAGGTCGATCATCCCGAGGGGCGGAAGGATCCCGCGGACGGGGGCGAGGAGCGGCTCGGTCGCCTGGTAGAGGAAGCGGGTGAACCTCCCTCCCCCCCAGGGACCGACGCGGAACCAGGAGAGGAAGATGCGGAGGATGAGGAGGGTCGTGTAGACCGAGACGAGCCCGTAGAGGAGGTAGCCGACCGCGGCGAGCGGGGCGCCCCCGAGCAGGCTCGCCCCCGCCCGGGCGGCCGCGCCGACCGTGTCGTCGAGAAACCCGACCGCGAAGTAGGCGACGAGGAGGACGGCCATCATCGCGAGAACCGCAGCGACCGCCGCGGAGGTTCCCGGGGGGAGCATCGAGTGGATCGGCAAGACGATGAAGTCGGTCGCCCGCGCCAGCCGGTACCGGACCGAGCGGGTCCCGAAGCGGAGCCGTTCCGGCTGGACGATCATGCGGAGGATCAAGAGAGCGATGAGCCCGAACGCGAGATAACGGACGGCGAGATGCAAGATGTAGAGGAAGGAGGACAGGCTCATGCTTTCTCCTGGCGGGAAGCCCGCCGGTGGCAGGAACGAACCGCGAGACGTTCATGGACTCGGGAGGCGCGACCGGTGCCGCCCGCGGCGACACGGGCGGGTTCTCTCCGCGCCTTCCGTGAGGAACCGGTGCGGGGGCGGCCGCCTCTCATGCCGCGCGCTCCCCGAAGATCGCGGTTCCCACGCGGACCATCGTCGCCCCCTCCTCGATCGCGGCCTCGAAGTCGCCGGACATCCCCATCGATAGGTGTTTCATCGCGATCCCTCCGGCCGGGTTCGAGCGGAGATCGTCGTAGAGGCGGCGGAGCGCCCGGAACGCGGCGCGGATTCTCTCCGCGTCGTCGGTGAGGGGGCCGATCGTCATGAGCCCGTCCGGCGCGATGCCGGGGAGCCCCCCCATCCCCTCGAGAAGCTCGCGAACACGGTCCGGCTCGGCGCCCGCCTTCGACTCTTCGCCGGAGACGTTCACCTCGACGAGGACGGGAAGACGCCTGCCGATCGCCTCCGCGCGCCGCGAGACCGCCTCGGCGAGGCGAAGGGAGTCGATCGACTGGATCCGGTCGAAGAGCTCCACCGCCTTCCCCGCCTTGTTCCTCTGGAGACGCCCCACCATGTGGCGCTCCGGGCCGGTGAGGACCTCCGGCCACTTCGCCTCCGCCTCCTGCACGCGGTTCTCGCCGATCGCGGGAACGCCGGCGCGGATCGCCTCGTTGATCCGATCGGCGGGGACCAGCTTCGTGACCGCGACGAGGAGAACCGTGTCCGGATCGCGTCCCGCGCGCCCGGCCGCCGCTGCGATCCGCTCCCGCACGCGGCTCAGGTTCTCCTCGATTCCCACGGCGGATCCCCTCCGCGCCGTAGGGTACCACCCGGCCTCGGGGGTCGCAACGGGCGGATCCAGCGGAACCGCCGCCAGGGGGGCGGTGTGCTCCGGAGGGCGGGGTCATCGACACGGACGAAAGCGGGCGATTGGGGTATGCTGGAAGGCGTGAAGACGCTGCCGGACGAAACGCGAGCCGCGCGCGATCCCGCTCCCTTTCTCTATGGAGTCCATCCGTTTCTCGATCCGAGGCTCCCGGGCAACAACCCCGCCCTCGCGCGGATCTGGCTCTCCGCCATCCGCCGGGCGCTCGCCGATCCGTGCTACTACGCGGAGATGCTCCGCTCGTACGCGAGACCGCTGAG
>JBDRFQ010000359.1:0-2658 GCA_043818685.1 Candidatus Eiseniibacteriota bacterium | reverse complement strand
CGCGCTTCTCGAGAAACGCGTTCTTCCCCTCCTTCCCCTCTTCGGTGAGATAGAAGAGAAGCGTCGTGTTGCCGGCCAGCTCCTGCAGGCCGGCCTGGCCGTCGCAGTCGGCGTTCAGCGCCGCCTTGAGGCAGCGGATCGCCGTCGGGCTGTTCTCGAGGATTTCCCTGCACCACTGAACGGTTACATCTTCAAGTTTTTCGAGGGGGACCACGGCGTTCACGAGCCCCATCTGGATCGCCTCGCGGGCGCCGTACTGCCTGCAGAGAAACCAGATCTCCCGCGCCCTCTTCTGCCCGACGATGCGTGCCATGTACGCGGCGCCGTAGCCGCCGTCGAAGCTCCCGACGCGCGGCCCGGTCTGCCCGAAGCGCGCGTTCTCGGCGGCGATCGTGAGGTCGCACATCATGTGGAGCACGTGGCCCCCGCCGATCGCGTAGCCGGCGACCATCGCGATCACGGGTTTGGGGAGCGTGCGGATCTGGCGCTGGAGGTCGAGGACGTTGAGGCGCGGGATTCCGTCGGCGCCGACATAACCGCCCTCGCCGCGCACCCTCTGGTCGCCTCCGGAACAGAACGCCTCTTTCCCCTCGCCGGTGAGGACGACGACGCCGACCCCTTCGTCGTCGCGCGCATCGGCGAACGCACGGCTCATCTCGCTCACGGTAAGGGGGCGGAAGGCGTTCCGGACCTCGGGGCGGCGGATCACGATCTTCGCGATCCCCTCGGCCGCCTTCTCGTAGCGGATGTCCTCGAAGTCGAAACCGGGGACGGGTTCGAAGAGGGCAGGGTTCATGGCTCGTTCCTTCTCTCTCGCGCCCGGGGGCCGTGCGGAGGGACCGGCGGCGCGGCTCGAATGGGTTCCCACTCTTCGCGGCTCGCCCCGCTAGACTACCACAGCGCCCCCGCGGCTTTCTTCAAGAGCGTGGCGCGTCCACCCGGTCCTTGTTACGATTGCGGCGAGGAGCGTAAGCGATGGCGCGAGAGGATGACATCCGCCCGGAGGAGACGCTCGATCCCGAGGATTGGGAATCGATGCGGGCCCTCGGCCGCAGGATGATCGACGACATGATCGACCACGCGCGGACGGTCCGCGAGCGGCCCCCGTGGCGGCACGCCCCGGAGGAGGTGCGGGAGCGCTTTCGCGCGCCGCTCCCGGCCGACCCGTCGCCGCCGGAGGAGATCTACGAGGAGTTTCGCGCGTTCATCCTCCCCTACCCGGTCGGCAACATCCACCCGCGCTTCTGGGGATGGGTCCACGGAACCGGAACCGTCCTCGGAGCGTTCGCCGAACTCCTCGCTGCGTCGATGAACCCGAACACCGGCGGGCGCGACTTTCACAGCGCGATCTACGTCGAGCGCCAGGTGATCGATTGGCTGAAAGAGATGCTCGGCTATCCCGCGGGGGGGAGCGGGCTTCTCACGACCGGGTGCTCTGCAGCGAACCTGATCGGGCTCGCCGTCGCGCGGAACGCGAAGGCGGACCGCGACATGAGGAAAGAGGGGCTCCAGGCGTGCCGGCGCCGGATGGTGCTCTACGCGTCGGAGGAGATCCATAGCTCGGTCCAGAAGTCGGCGGAGCTTCTCGGCCTCGGGAGCGACGGGCTCCGGCTCCTCCCCGTCGACGGCGAGTTCCGGATCGACATCGGGGCGCTCGAGGAGGCGATTCAAAGAGACCGCCGCGAGGGGCATCTCCCCTTCTCGGTCGTCGGAGCGGCGGGGACGACGAACACCGGGGCGATCGACGACCTCGACGCGCTCGCCGAGATCTGCCGGAAGGAGGATCTCTGGTTCCACGTGGACGGGGCGTTCGGCGTCTGGGCGGCGCTCGATCCCGATCTCAGGCGTCTCGTGAAGGGGATTGATCGGGCGGACTCCCTCGCCTTCGACCTTCACAAGTGGATGTACATGCCGTACGACATCGGGGGGGTGCTCGTCAGGAGCGAGAAGGAGCACCTCCGCACGTTCGCGCTCACGCCGGCATACCTCGCGCACGGGGAGGGGGGGCGCGGTCTCGCTGGGGGCGATCTCCCCTGGTTCACCGACTACGGCTTCGAGCTCTCGCGGGGCTTTCGGGCGCTGAAGGCGTGGATGTCGCTGAGGCACCACGGGGTGCGGAAGTATGCGAGGCTCGTTCGGCAGAACGTGGAGCAGGCGCGTTATCTCGCGCGGCTCGTCGAAGAGGCGCCGGAGCTCGAGATGCTCGCGCCGGTCACGCTGAACGTCGTCTGTTTCCGCTTCGTCCCGCGCGGCGCGGACGAGGCGGCGCTGGACCTCCTCAACGAGCGGATCGTGGTCGAGCTTCAGGAGAGGGGGATCGCGGTGCCGTCCGGAACGACGATTCGCGGGCGCTACGCGATCCGGGTCGCGAACACGAACCACCGGAGCCGGCGCGAGGACTTCGATCTTCTCGTCCGCGAGACGATCCAGGTCGGCAAGGAGCTCGCGCGCGGGTAGGAACCGGATTCCTCGTCCCCGAGGTATCTGGTTCCACGAGAGGAGAATCGGCGACACCATGCCGATTCTCCGGGGCTCGGCAGGCCGGGGTCTCCCTCGGGACCCGCTGCGAAAGCGCGGCGCGCTTTCTCGCTTGCACCGCTCGGCCACCCGCCCCCGGGCGGGGGCCTCCGGCCCCGCAATCGAGGGGGCGGGTACCCG
>JBDRFQ010000358.1:0-6552 GCA_043818685.1 Candidatus Eiseniibacteriota bacterium | reverse complement strand
TCGCGCCGATGTAGCCGACCTCGCTGTGGCCGTATTTGATAGGTAAACCGATCTCGGAGAGCGCCTCGAGGGCGCGCCTGCGGAGCCCCTCGCCGAACACGAAGGGGGAGCTCGCGTGGTAGCCGCGGTCGTCCGCGCCGTAGACATCGCTCTCCTCCGGCTTCTTCCCGAGGAAGTACTCCACCTCCCCGAGGGCCATGAGATCGACCCCTGTCGCGTCCATGAGCCGGCGGTGCGCCGCCCGGACGATCGTGTCGGGCGACTCGGGGAGCGCCTTCCCGTCCCGGCCGTGGTGGCCGCAGAGCACGATGAGGGTCGGGAGCGAGGCGAACGGGTCGAGGAAAGCGCTCTCCAAGCGGGGCCGGAGGACGATGTCCGAGCGCCCCACCTCGATCCCCGTTCCGCGGAAGAGGCTCGACCCGTCGGCCCGTTCCCCCCCCTCGAGGATGTCGCGGAGGTGGTTCTCGCTCCGGGGGACGAAGTCGAGCGTCTTGAGCCAGCCGTCCCCCCCCACGTGCATCAGGCTCACCAGCCGGAGCCCCTGCTCCTTGAAGAGGCCGATGAGGTCGTCCACCGTCCAGTCGGACGGCTGCTTGCCGATGAGGCCGACCAGGCGGGTCGGCGGGAACGGCTTCCCCGCGGCTTCGGCCTTCTTCCGGGACGGGCCCGCCTTCGCGGCGCGTGCGCTCGATTCCATGGGGTCCTTTCCGCCCCCGCCCCCGCGGGCGAGGGGCCCCGATCCGGGACCGGGTGATCGGGGAGATTCTATCAGAAAGGGAATGGGGGGGGGGCAAAGGGGCCCTGCCCGTCGGATATTCCGGGTTCATTACTTGCCGGAACGGACGTTTCGGGCGATACTGTAGAATGGACGGGCCGAAGAGCCGTCCGTCGGTCCTCGATGAGAAATGGGGGCGAATGGATTCGACGGGGGCGTAGTAAGCGAAGGCCGCGTGCCGAGGATCTCGCCGACCTCGTCAAAACGGCGGGAAAACACAACTGCCAACGATAACTTGGCACTGGCTGCTTAACAACAAGTAGCCCGTCCGCCTCTCCCGCGCCCGCGCGGGGGAAAGCGGGCGTCGACAAACGCGGGCTGGCCTCGATTCCTGGCCCGGGGAGAGAGGCGAGACCTTAGGGCTCAGTCCTCCGCGCATCCTGCCGGTCGGAGACGCGGAAGGACGACACATAAAAGATCAGGCAACGCACGTAGACTCCTTCGCGGAACCGCTTTCGGACGCGGGTTCGATTCCCGCCGCCTCCACCAGTTCCCCTCCGGCGGGGCCCTGCCCCGCCGTTTCGTGTCCGCCTCCCTCCTTCCTCGAGTGGTCGACGACGGGCTCCGGTCACAAGATCGGTGTCGGGGATGTGTGCTCGGCGTCCGGGCGTAGCGGTTTGGGAAGAAACCCCAAGAGGATCCACGTCCGCTCCAGGACCGGTTTCCGGAGGTGCAGATAGCAACGGCCCTGCGGCAAGGGGAGTCAGGGACTCCGGTAGCCGGATCCTGCCGGAGGCTCGAGAACACGGAGAGACACCCGAGCAAGTGTGGAGACTGCAGGGGCCTCACTCATGCCGGACCCTCGTGCCGAAGAGCAAGCCGGTTGTCCCTCCGTTCAGAGGTCCCCTGAAGCCTGCTTTCGCAGTCAACCCCTGAGGTCGAAGAAGGCCGCATCGTACCGGAGGCCCTCCTGCCTTCCACGCGATACGACGAGGCCCGGAGCAGCCGCCCCGGGCCTCGCCCCATTGTTCAACGAGCGATTTCCCCCACCGCCCGCACCACGCAGCAGGCGACAAAGGGGCGCGCTCCGCCTCAGCGCCTAGCGGAAGAACTTCTTGATCGTGCCCCAACTCTTCTGCTCTACACGGGTCGTGTCCCCCCGACACTCAGGTGGCGGCTCGCCCTCAGGCTCGATCGCGTAGTACTCGCCGATGTCCTCCGTATACGGCTTGTCTCCGTCTCCTCCACCCCACGTGTGGGTGCCCGGGGGCTGGTTGATCGCTATGCATCCGAGTTCCCATCCCCACCGTACTCCCCCGTGGATGGTCAGTACTCCGTTCGGTCCCGGCGCGCCCAGAACCGGGGTAATCCCATTCCACTCGACCAGGTACGTCCGAGCTTCCCAAAGAACTCTGACGCGGTTGAGAGGAAACCCCCGGGAAGACTTGTCAAACAACGTCATGGGCGGCAGGCCTGCCCCCGCGGGGAGGCCGAAAATGGCATCCTCTCCGGCCGTGTAATAGAAAGGCAGGGCGTCATCATTGGGCTGCGGGTCGATATAGCCGTTCATCGCGGGTGGAATACAGACCGGCGCTCCACCCAATGGTGCGTTCGTGCAAATGAACTGGATCCACCGAAGCGTGTTGGGAGCCACCGGATTGACCTGTACCCCGCCTACAACATTGTCGTATTCGATCGTGACACAGTCTTTGTTGCCCGCGGCCGTAAGAACACAGGGCAGGGGATCACCGTCAGGGGGGCTCTCGGGCAGGGCCTCAAACGCGTCGTAGTAGTCAACCCAGATGATACCAGGCAAGAGTCCACCATTGACAATAACCCAGCCCGCGTTGCCGCCGGCGGGAGGGGGATAGGCGGCAGCCAGCCGAGCAAGCTCGGCCGGGGAAGCCCCTGGCCCGATTGCCACACCCACGCCCGGGTTGAGAACGGCTTCCCAGAGCTCTCCCCCAAGCGCAGGGTTTCTGACGGGTGTCGTATTGATCTCGGGCGAATGGTTACCATTCATGTCCGAGTTAATGACCACCTGAGCGACAGCCGTGCCTGCTACACTAAGAAAGAAGACACATATCGCCAGCAGTCCACTTGCTGCCCCTGAGAGGCGGCAGATCTTCATGGCTGGCCCTCCTCGTACTAGATCCGTTACCTGGATACAAGCATGATGGTAATTTTGCCGATACACCCTCCTTTCTGAGCGCGACGCGTTTGGCATCGGGAGCTCGGCTATCGTACGGCTCCGTGTTCCATTCGCGGTCGTACCGAGCCCCGAACGCTTCCGGCGCCCCACGAAGCTTTCGGTCTGTCACACGTGCCAAGCGACATCCAGTCTTGCTCGAGATGGCGACACCTGCTCTTGCGCACCTCCCCTCCGGTCTTCCGGTGCCTTGATTGAAGTTGTCTTCTGCCCTCCTTTCTGGGGTTGTCCCTGGAGGCCCCCGGAGTCATTCCTGTCGGGCAACCGTTCACTCGATATCGCGGAGCCGATAGCTCCGCCCCCTCCTCGTTCCCCGCTTGCGAAGCGGATTCACCTAGGCACACTTTCCATGAAAACCGGGAACCGATCCAGGAGGGAGGCCGTAGGGCGAGCGGAGCTCCAGCCCCCTTGCTTTCCGGTCCGCTCACCATCCATGAACGGATCATTACTGGAAGCCAACCCGAGAGCTCCGCAAGCCCCTTTCAAGAAATACCTTGCACCCATTTGCCCTCTAGATATCGGTGTCAAAGGAGGCGATGAAGGGCCGGTGCGAACGCGAGATGATAAACTGTTGTGGTAGAGATGATAACATGAACGCACTGAGATATCAAGGTCTTGTCGGGGGCACAGATAAGGCCACGACCTCAGGGAGTCCTCCTGCACGAGGCTCCACGAAACCAGCAGGCAGCGTGACTTCAGAGAAAAGCTCTCACAGCTAGTGCTATAATCATCAAGGGAGAGGTCAAGGAGAGGGATGGACCATGAAGCGAGGCGTTTCGCTAGCTGTTTGCGCAGCCCTTATCTTGTCGAGTTGCACCGGCCAGAAGAGACTTGCCGTCGATCGGGGAGACCGTGATAAACCAACAACGGAGTATCAGGTTGGGGGCCCATCGGGCGGGCCGCCCCTCCCCATGCCCTACGCAACCTACGCCCGTGCCGACATCACCAGCGAAAGGTCCGACGAAGAGAAGCTCCGCATCGTCGTGGCCGCGCTCACAGACCACGGCTGGACCATTGAGAGCATGGACCGTGACGCCGGAATCGTGACGACTTCTTGGCGCAGCCATAGCTATGGTACCATCCGGCATGTGGCAGACGTCGCGGGGAACAAAGTGACCCTCTGGGGCCAACTAAACCTCGACGGGTGGAAGATAGACCAGTCCATTGTCGACGACCTCGCCAAGCATCTGGGCGGCAGGGCGTCGCCCACTGAAGAGGAGCGGGATTGACCTGATACTATAGATGCTCATGGCCGACACACTCATAGATCGAACCCTACAAGCCCAAGACGTGTGCCATTGCCGAGGTAGAGCTTATGTCCATGTGCGATTCCCGCCGCATCCGCGGTCTTTCTCAATGACTCCGGGTGGGTGTCCGCCACCAGCACTTTTGGGACAGGTTTCCGGGGTCTCTCAAGTGACACTCGGATCGGGGGGCGACTCCGTGGAATCCGGAAGACGGCTTTCCTGAGAAGCCCTGCCGCCGCTCGGTAGCGTCACCGCTCCTCTCACTCCGCCGGATGCCGGTACGCGCGGGCGAGCCAGGCTGTGATACAATTCCCCCCGGCTCCCGCGCGGTCTCGCGCTGAAGAACCCGGCTCCCTCTTCGCACGATTGGGGGAGCGCCGATCGCGCCTCCCGGGCCGCCACGCGAGGTTCTCATCGGATGCCCCACGCTCGTCGACCGATCCGTCCCGCCCTTGCTTGGATCCTCGCTCTTCTCTCCCTCGGCGCGCCGGCGGTATGGGCCCACTCTCCGCATCACGACGTCCATCAGGTGGAGGTCTCGCCCGAGTACGGCCTCGACAGCACCCTCTTCGTCACCGTCCGGGGAAACCTGCTCCGGTCGACCGACGGAGGATCGAGCTGGAAGAGGCTCGTGAACGGCCTTGATCACAGCCACATCCTCGCGTCGCTGGAGATCGCCCCCGGTGACAAGAAGATCCTCTTTCTCTCCACTCTCGGAGACGGGATCTACAAGTCCGAAGACATGGGTTCGTCGTGGCTTCGTGTGAACGACGGGCTTCCCACGCTCCGAATCGGTCTTCTCGCGATCGCGCCCGACGACCCCGATCTCGTTCTCGCGGCGGGCGCGGAGGGAGGCCTCTTCCGGACGACCGACGGGGGCCGAAGCTGGCATCCGGTGTTGGAGACGGAGCGGAGGATCGCCGCCCTCGCCTTCTCCCCCGAGACACCCCGCGATGTCGCGATCGGCGACGAGGACGGCCTCGTGGAGCTCTCCGACGACGGGGGCAGCAATTGGAAGAGCGCTCTTCGCCTGCCGGACCCGGTCCCGATCACGGCGATCGCCCTCTCCCCTTCTTTCTCGGTGGACCGGACGTTCTTCTTCGCCGCGCGCGACGGCCGCATGTACAGAACGCGAGACGCCGGAGCGTCCTTCGCCGAGCTCGATACCGGCATCCGGGATCAAGCGATCCTCTCGATCGCTCTCTCGGCGGGCCACCCCGCCGATCCCGCTCTCTTCGCCGTCGCCTCGAAGGAAGGCGTCTTCCGCTCGCTCGATGCCGGAGAGACCTGGAAGAGATGCCGCGGCGGCCTCTCGACCGATCCCCAGGCGGTCCCGTGGGAGAGACCCGACTTCTGCGACCTCCAGCTCTCCCCTTCCTTCGAAACGGACGAGACGCTCTTCCTCGCCGGCTTCGACGGCCTCTTCGTCTCGACCGACGGCGGCCGCTCCTGGCGCCGACGTGAAACGCTCTCTCCCAAGACGATCACCGGCCTCGGGGTCTCGCCGAGCTTCCTGGACGACGGGACGATCGCGGTCGGGACGTACCTGTGGGGGATCTACCTGTCGACCGACCGAGGTCAAAGCTGGAAGCCGCGCCACTCCGGCCTAGCGGAAGGCCGTTGGACCGGCATCGCCCGCGTCTTCGACGTCGCCTTCTCTCCGTCTTACCGGTCCGACGGCACCCTCTTCTCCTCCACCTGGTGGCTCTTCCTCCTCTCGGAGAATCGCGGCGGGTCGTGGCGGAAGATCGAGCCCGGGCGATCGGGGGGATTCACGATCGCGGTCTCCCCCGCGTTCGAAACCGACAGGACCGTTTATATCGGAACGATGCAGGGACGAATCTTTCGATCGATCGACGGCGGGCGCCGCTTCTCGTTGATCGGAGAAACGGGGCGCCCCGTCAGCTCCCTCGTTGTCTCGCCGCGCTTCTCGCTCGATCACACGCTCTACGCGGGCGCGGCGGGCGGCGTCTACAAGACGACCGACGAGGGCGCGACCTGGCGCCAGTCCGACATCGGGATCGCGTTTCCGAGCGAGAGTGAAGCGGAGGGCGCCGATCGATGGGTCCGGGAGCTGGTCGAGCAGGCCGCGGCCGTCCGCCTCGCGATCTCGCCGAGTCACGACGCCGACGGCACGCTCTTCGCCGGCACGGCGGAGGGGCTCTTCCGCTCGAGGGACCGGGGGGGAAGCTGGGCGCGCGTCTTTCCGGGCCGCGAGGACGCGGGATGCTTCATCGAGGGGGTTGCGATCTCCCCTGCTTTCGAGGAGGACGGCACGGTTCTCGTGAGCGTCCGCGGCAAGGGGCTCTTCAAGAGCGAGGACCGCGGCGATAGCTTCACCGAGATCGCGCCGGCGCTGATCGAGAGCAACGTTCTGCTCG
>JBDRFQ010000357.1:0-5468 GCA_043818685.1 Candidatus Eiseniibacteriota bacterium | reverse complement strand
CGCAGGTCAGACAGTTGTAGAACCCGAGCGCGTAGTTGTGAACGACGTAGACGGTGTCGGGAAGAGGACCTTCGGGGAGGGCCGCGATCCTGTTCGCCATCGTGACCGCGAGCTCCCTCCCGTCCGGGATTCCGTTCCCGTTCTCGTCCGGATCGTTCGGATCGAGAGAGAACGCCGGTTCCTCTCCGTCCAGGATGCCGTCGCCGTCCGCGTCGGGAGAGACCGCGGTCCAGTGCGCGTGGCCCTCGCTCGTGAGGGCGGTCCGGATGACCGTGGGAACGAGCCGCCCGTTGTTCACCGTCCCGACATACCGGAGCCCGCCGTGGGCGAGTGTGTGCAGCGCAACGAAGGGCACCTCGACCTCGAGCTCCTCGAGAGGGTTCACGATGCGGACATGGCCCATGTTGTACGTGACCCCGCAGAGCTCGCACTGCTCGAGACCGTCCGCCCACGCCTCGAGGAGGTACGGAGCGTCCGGCCTCTCCTCGCGCGGAAGCGCCGCCAGGAGCCCGAGAAGCTCCTCGACAATCTGGGGCCCGTCGATCACGGAGTCGTCGTCCGTGTCCGGGTCGTTCGGGAGCGTGCCGAGCAGGGGCTCTTCCTGATCGAGAAGGGCGTCCTGGTCCGCGTCCTCGTCCGGGATGGGAACGATGTGCGCCGGATCGTAAGGGAAGAGGATCCTCTTCACCGCGTCGAGATCCACGCGTCCCTGGTGTACGTCCCCCGCGTAGGCGAGGCATCCGCGGTCGAGGTAATGGAGCGCGATGAACGGGAGATCCGCGGAGAGGCCCCGCGAGGCGTGGATCACGCGCACGAAGCCCATGTTCACGATCTCCCCGCAGGCGGAGCAGGATTCGAGCCCGTACGCCATATGCTCCTCCACGACGACTCCGGGCGGCGGGGTCGCGAGGAACTCTGCGATCCTCATGCTCGTCTCGACGCCGTCGAGGACGAGGTCTCCGTCGGTGTCCGGGTTCTCCAGGCTCGTCCCGGCGAGGATCTCTTCGGCGTGCGAGAGGTAATCGAGGTCGGCGTCGTCCGGTGCCGGGATCCAATGGGGATCGGGGGATCCGGTGGCGATCCCGGCCGTTCCCGCGACGAGCGCGACGGAAGCCGCCGCCCGGAGAGCCGCCCTGGCGAAGCGCTCCGTGGTTCCCCGGCCCGGCACGCTCTCCCTCGCGCGAAACCTCCGAACGACATCCCGGTAGACCCGCGAGTAGTCGCGGAGGAGAAGGGGCGTTGTTCGGCACCCGGGGCACGCCCAGTGGAAGAGGATCTCCTGATCCCGCGGCGCGAGCCCGTTCGGGGCGTACGGCCTGCGGATGAACGCCTCCACGCAGCAGGAGGGGTATCCGAAGAGGCGCCCCTCGAGCCGGATCGTCTCTTCTCGATGGCGGAACCGCGTGCCGGCGAAGCGTGATTCGTAGAGGCTTGCTCGGGCCGGGTTCTTCCCGAACACCGTCTCGGTCATCATGCGGCCGATCCGGGTCCGGCGCTTGACCGGACGAACGTGTAGCCCTGCGGCCCGCAGGATGTCGCGTTCCCCCTCGCCGATGTTCTTCTCCCACCGGCTGAGGGGCTTCAGGCCGCAACGGGTGAGCTGAACGAGGTAGGCGAGCTGGAGATCCAGCCGCAAGAGATCGGAATCCGCCATGACTCCCTCCTTCCGGCCGGCCCCCGCCGTGGGAGAGAAGCGAGCATGAGGAGCGGGGACCACCCGTCTGATCGATCGCGCGTCCGCCCGGCCCGGTCCGGGCGGGGGTCTCCGCGCCGGAGATCGCGGCGCGCCACGAGACGCTCCCTCCGCCGTCCGTGTCGGTGCGAGGCGTTGTCTGCTCTCTCGGTTGTCGGCGACCGGAGGCCGTCATCCGTATATCAATCAAGCACGATTCCCTGCGGGCGGCAAGGGGGGCAGGGGGGAAGGGGGGAAGGGGGTAGGGGGGAGGGGTTCCGGCGGCCCGGCGAAGCCGAGCGGGAGGGTCGCCGGACGCCGATCGGGACGCTTTTTTTTCGCAGGAGCCCGCCCACCGGGACCGTGCCGCCATGAAGCAGGGGCCGGGGTACGCGCGGCCATTCTCTAATCTGTTGTTATTAAAACCGTTAGAATCCGGGCGGGCCGAAGGGGGAGAGGCCGCCTTTCGAACCGAATTGCTTGCAAATGGTAGCCGGCTATGGTAGAATGACCCCGCAGGTGAGGAGTAGATGGCCAGTACTTGGACGCCCCCCCCGAGGCTGTCCGTGAGGTTCGTTTCACTTTTTTCGTGCGTGAAGAGCGCGCACAACGGGTTACCCACAGGCAGGAGGAAGGGAATCGATGAAGTTGGTACAAGCGATCCTGGCAGCGGCCGCGTGCATCATCTTCCTGGCTTCGGCAACGAGCGCGGAGATTCTACTGTGCGACTACCTCGGCTACGACTACACGGCTCCCATGCCGCGCAACCTGAACAACCCGAACGTCTACATGGCCCTCGGTGATGTGGACAACATCCACCCGGAGTCGGTCCCGACCGATCCGCTGAACTTCGAGTACACCTTCGTGCTGAACAGCGGAACGTGCACCGCCTCCGACACGGTGGCCGGGATGTTCGGCCGCTACTACTACACGGCGGGCGACGGGACGTTCCACATCTACGAGGACCCGAAGGTGGGGGGGACGAACCGGGACTACGGCACGAACCCTCCGAACCCAACCGCTCCCCCGACTTTCGAGGACGGGACCTTGATTCTCGGCGCGCAGTTTACTAGCTTGACGATTATCGTCAACCTCACGAACTGGACGGCGTCGCTGAACGGGTTGCTCGACTTCTACTGCGGGGAGGAATGGGGAAACCTCCCGTGCTACGAGGGCTGGACCTTCGCGGGTGAGACGGTCGAGGCCGGGATCCCGGAAGGCTACATTTGGGCGATTGACGGCATTGTTTACGTGGAAGAGACGCTGACGGAAGACACCAACTGGAGCGACATCAAGAAGCTCTTCCGGTAGATGGGCCGACGTGAGGTGGGGAGGACCGTTCGCCCCGGGGCGGACGGTCAGCCCGGCTGAAAAAGTGGATTTCGCTGTAATTGGGAGGTAGGAACCTATGAAGGCTTTGCTAAGGCCGCTCTTGATGGGGGCGATTCTGGCCGCGTTCTTCGCGGGCGCCGCATCGGCCGAGATTCCGGGGATCGTCTGGGACTGGGCCCCCGAGTCCTATGGATGGGAGCCCGGATACGCGAACCACATGAGCCAGCCGGGCGCCGTGCTCACAATCGTCGGGAAGATCGATCGCTTCTTCGATCCCTTCCTCGATCTCGATCCGGATGCCGTCGAGTACACGTTTATTTTCCGCGATGTGATTTCGCTCGGCTCGATGGATCTGGGCGGCATCATCCTCACGAACTACGCGGGCGGGTTCTTCGAGGTCTACGAGGACCCGACGAACAACGCCGATTTCGGCGTGAACCCGCCGAACCTCGTCTCGCCTGCGACCTTCACCGACGGAACTCTCGTGCTGAACGGCTTCCTTGCCAACTTCTACGTTCAGCAGTTCCAGGGTCCGGGCGGATGGTCCGGGACGTACACGGTCGATATCGAGTTCACCGGCCCGGTCGGCGGCGAGCTGTACGACCGCGTCGAGCAGTGCTACGGCACGAGCGGCGGCGGCTGGTCGGATTCGGCGCCGATCATCCCGCTCGGTTACACGGTTCAGGTGGACGGCCACATGAACATCGAGGACTGCCACTCGACCGGAACCGAGACCTCGACTTGGGGATCGGTGAAGCAGATGTTCAAGTAGGGTTCCTCCTCTGCTAGGCGATTCGCCGGCCTCGGGGTATCCCGGGGCCGGTGTTTTTTTGTTTGGCGGGGGCTCATCCGCGGGCCGGTCCGCGCGCTCTTTCATCCGCCGCGTCCCCCCCCCGGTTCACCTGATCTCCGCGACCCTCGAGAGGTCTTCCTCCAGGCCCGCGACGAGAAGCGTGTCGGAGTCCCGGAGCGGTTCGTCCGGGTCCGGGATCGTGGAGATTCTGTCGGTCAGCACGTCGTGAACCGCGACGACGGAAACGCGGAAGTTCCTCGGGAGCTCGAGCTCGCGGAGCGAGCGGTTGATCCAGGGGTGCGGGACGACCATCTCCTGGATGCTGAAGCCGGGGGTCAGCTCGACGTAGTTCAAAAGCCATCGGCTCGCGACCCGCTTCCCGAGGCGCATGCCCGACTCCCTCTCCGGGAAGATCGTCTCGGTGACGCCGAGCTTCTCCATGACGCGGGCGTGATTGTCCGAGATCACCTTGACGTAGATCTCCTGCACGCCGACGTCGCGGAGGGCGAGCGTCGTGAGGACGCTCTCGGCGATGTCGTCCCCCATGCTCACGACGGCGGCGTCCGCGTCGCGAGCCCCGATCCGCTCCAGCGTCTTGATGTCCTTCCCGTCGCCGACCGCCGCCAGCGTGACGCGGGGGGCGATCCGTTCCACCCGCTTCTCGTCCGTGTCGAGGGCCGCGACCTCCTGGCCGACTCCGTAGAGCGTCTCGGCGGCCGTGGCTCCGAAGTTGCCGAGACCGATGACCACGATCCGTTTCATTTCTCCCCTCGTTCCGCCCGAGCGCCTCGCGGCCCCCGCCCGGCCGCGGGGCGGCTACCCGACGGCGATGTCCTCGTAGGCGAAGTGAAAATCCGTCTTCGTGCTTCTTCTCAAGGCGATCGCGGCGGCAAAGGCGAGCGGGCCGATCCGCCCGAGGTACATGAGAAGAATGACCACCGCCTTTCCCCCCGCGGAGAGGGAGGCCGTGTTGCTGATGGAAAGCCCGACCGTGCCGAAGGCGCTCATCGCCTCGAACGCGCACCGGAGAATGCTCCCCTCGGTGGCCGTGTGCGGGACATGACCCACCTCGGTCGCGGTGAGAACGAACACCGCGGCGGCGAGAAGCCCGGCGGCGGCCACGCAGAGCAGGGTCGCTCGATGAATCGTCTCGTCCGGAATCGTGCGCTTGCAGAAGCTCGCCGTGCGGGATCCCCGGAGGCGCGCGAGGAAGAGAACGACCAAGACACCCAAGGTCGTCGTCTTCACCCCGCCCGCCGTCGACCCCGGCGAGCCTCCGATGAACATGAGAATCATCGTGAGGAAGATCGAGCTGTCCGAGGATCTCGCGTAGTCGATCGTGTTGAAGCCGGCGGTTCGGGCGGTCACGCTCATGAAGAGCGCGTTCAGGGATTTCGCTCGGACGGAGAGCCCGCTGAACGAGACGTTCCACTCGAAGAGGGCGAACAAGGCGCCGCCGCCGAGAAGGAGAACGGCCGTCACGAGAAGAACGATCCTCGTGTGGAGGGCAAGGCGGGCGGCCGCACGCCCGCGTTTTGCCCGCCCGCGAAGATACAGGTCCTCCATCGCGAGAAAACCGATCCCTCCGATGAGTATGAGGCCCGCGATCACGAGAAGGGTCCACGGGTCGTTGCGGAACCCGGTAAGGCTCGTGGAGAACGTCGAGAACCC
>JBDRFQ010000356.1:0-7902 GCA_043818685.1 Candidatus Eiseniibacteriota bacterium | reverse complement strand
GACGAGATCGAGCGCGTTGAGGAGCGCGGCCGCGGCGACGACCGCCGTGCTGTATAGGTTCTCGTGGAAGACGGGGATGTTCAGCGTTTCCCACAGCTTCTCGTAGATGACGAGCCCCTCGGGCGCGCGGATGTCCTTCAGGTTGATCCCGCCGAACGTGGGCTCGAGGAACTGCACCGTCTCGATGATCTCCGAGGGGTCCTTCGTGTCGAGCTCGATGTCGAAGACGTCGATGTCCGCGAGCCTCTTGAACAGAACGGCCATCCCCTCCTGCATCGGCTTCGCCGCCTCGGGGCCGACGTCCCCGAGGCCGGGAACGGCGGTCCCGTTCGTGATGACCCCGACGAGGTTGCCGCGCGCGGTGTACTGGAAGACCAGCGCGCGGTCGCGGGCGATCTCCTCGGACGGGAAGGAGGCGCCGGGGAGGTAGGCGAGCCGCATCTCGCGCGGGCTGAGGCACGGCTTGGTGGCGCGGAGCTCGATCTTCCCCGGGCGATCCACCGTGTGGTACGCGATGGAGTCCTCTCGTCGGATCATGGGGTCTTCTCCTTCGTTTTTGGATGATCCCCCGCGGGGCTTCCGCCCGCGAGCGGATAGCGCTCGATCGTTTCGCGAAGATCGGCCGCGAAGGTGGCGACCGGCCGGGCCTGGAGAATCCAGAGCCGCGCCCCTTCGATTCCGTACTCGATGTCGAGAGGATAGCCGTATGCGGTCTCGAGCCGCGCCGCCACGGCGACGAGCTCCCGGAGCTCGACGTACTCGAGGGCGGGACGGAGCCTTTGATGATAAAGGGTTTCGGTGCGAATCGTTCCCATCCCGGCGCGCTTGTCGAAGACCACCTGCTCGGTCTTGTCGCTCGTGATGTACCGGAAGCGGAGCGGCGCGTTTTCGAGGTCCCCTTCCTTGGCGACGATGACCTGGTCGGCGGCGACGATCCCGGAGACGATCCCCTCGCCGAGGCCGAGCCCGGCGTTGATCACCATCTCCTGGAGCTCTCCCTCGGCGACGTTGATGGTGAGAAGGACACCGGAGACGCGCGAGCGAACGATCCTCTGGACCAGGATTCCCCCGCCGGTGTCTTCGAGGCCCCGCCCGAGCACCGCACGGTTGTGGATGGCGCGCTCGGTCCAGAGGCCGCTCCACGCCCTCCTGAGATGCTCGAGCACCGCGTTCTCTCCTCGAATGAAGAGGAACGTGTCGAACTCGCCGGCGCGCGCGGCCCCCTCGGAATCCTCCTCCCGCGCGGAGGAGCGAATCGCGACGAAGGGGCCGGGCTCCTCCTCAGGAGAGCTGCCGCCCGGGCCCGCTGTCTCCTCCCCAAGCGCGCGGTACGCGGCGACCACCTCCCCGGCGAGGTCTTCGGGAAGGCGGACCTCCTCCCAGAGCCGCCGGATCTCCGCAGACTTCTCGCGATTGTCAATGTCGTCCCTGTCGAGGGTTCGGTCGATCGCCGAGCGGAGCGGGGTCTCTTCCGCGATCGCTCCGTCGAACGCAGCGGCCGCCTTCCCCAAGGGGGACCCGAGGACGGTTCGGAAGGCGCGGTCCGTGACAACGAACCAAGCGGGGACGAGCCCCCCTCCGGCGAGGCGCTCCAGCTCGGCGAGGTTCGCGGCCTTCCACCCGATGAAGGGATAGAGCTCGAAGCCGCCATCCTCCGCGCGGAGCACCCATTTCCCCGCCGTCCGCCGGCGCGCCCCCTCGTCGATCCGGTCGAGACGCTCCCGTGCGTGTGTGCGCGCATCCCCGCCCGCTGCAGGGGCGCCGAGAACGAGATCGAGGCGCTCCGCGCGGCGGAGGAGGTGGCGAAGTCCCGGGTTCTCGGCGGGGGAAGCGGCCCATTCCTCGATCGCGGCCCCGACACGCTCCCGAAGCCCCTCGAGACGGTCTCGCGCGAGGCGGTCCACCGGCGCCGAATCGCCGCACGATTCGATTTTAGTATCGACCTTACATGCGCGAAGCGAATCGAGCGCCTCCCGCATCGATCCGCAGAGCTTCAGCAGGCGGAGACGCAGGGTGATCACCTCGTGGGCGAGCGGGGCGGCCGGTATCCGCCGCTCCGCCTCCGCCGTGAGCGCCCGGAGACGATCGGCGAGCTCCGCGGCGATCTCGACAAGCTGGATGCGGGCCGCTTCCGAGACGCGCGGATTGCCGAGAAGGAGCGAGAGCAGGGCGGCCTTCTCGCTCCGTCCCCCGCCGTCGAAGGAGAGAGGCCCCCCGAGCAGGATCTCGTGAGCGGCGTGGCGGGCGAGAACGGAGTCGGTCAGTCGTCTCAGGTGCTTCTCGATCTGGTGCCGGGCGCGAAGGCGGTCGCCGCGGAGGACGAGGACCTCCGTCTCGTCGGTCGCGCGCGCGAGGCGGCCCGTCGTCTCCCCGAAGTGCCGGAACCCGTTGTGGAGTGCGAGCGCCTCGGGATCCTGCCCGAGGACGCGGAGGGTCCCCTCTTCCGCGTCGAGAACGACGAGGTCCCCCTCCCGGAGGCGGTGCTCCCGCTCGCGCACGTCGCGCCGGACCGCCGCTTCGTACCCGCCGATCGTCCGCTTCTCCTCTCGATACTCGAGCGCGCCGTACGCCAGGCTGAGCGTGCTGTCGTCCGCCCGCTCCCAACGGCCCGTGATGACGAGGGAGGGCTTGTGGAACTGGAGGGCGATGAGGCCTGCGTGGGAGAGGACGCCCCCCCCGGTCGAGACGATCCCGGCGGAGTGGTAGAGGAACGTGTTGTCCTCCGGGCGGATGGAGGGGGCGAGCAGAATCGCCCCCTCGAAGTCGCGCGGGTCTCGATGCTCCGTGCCGAAGAGAGCGGTGCCGACGGCGCGCCCCGGCGAGGCCTTTAACCCATGAACGATTCTCTCGCCGGGGAGCGGAGGCGCCTGCCGGAGCGGGTTCGGCGTCTGTATGCGCTCCAGAACCCGCGCCGCCTCCTCGGCCGCGTCCTCGAGCGCCGGCTCCTGGCCGGGCGCGAGATAGTTCCCCGCGCGGAGGAGCGAGAGAAGCTCTCCGGCGTCGGTGCTCGCGTTTTCCCGCCACGGCCCGGAGCGATCGTCGCGCCGTCTCGAGAGAACCTCGTCTCTCGCGAAGAGGGCGAGCCGGATCAACCCGCCCGAGTCGCGAAGGACGAAGAGTCCGAGGCGCTCTCCCCGCAGGGAGAGCCGCGCGCGCTCGACCTCGTAGCCGTTCACGCTCCCCGTCGTGCGGAAGCGGAGGGTTCTCTCGAGGGGCGCGGCGACGGCGGCGAGTTTCGCCGAGGCGGCGACCGCCTCCTTCCCCGCGGCGAGAATCTCGGCGAAGCGCACGGCCTCGTCGATCCGCCCGGCGATCTCGGGCGGACGCGCCCGATACCCTTCCGGCGTTTCGGCGATCTCGCCGCGGCTCGCAGCCTCGCGGAGAGGATGGAGGAGCAGCTTCTCCAGGCGGACCTGGCCGATCGGACGGGATCCGTGGCTTTCGAGGCTCGGGAGAAGCTCGCCGTCGATTCCCCCGAGAGAGGCGCGGAGCGCGGCCAGGAGGCTCGGCGGCGGCGGGGTGCTGAACAGGTCGTGATAAGGGCCCTTCCCGTCCCAGGCGATCTCTCTCGTGCCGGCCGCTCCCGGCTTGACCGAGACGAGGATTCCGGTGCGGTCCCTGGTGAGCAGGTGGCCGATCGGAAGCACCCCCCAGGTCGCGAAGGAATCGGCCCACGACTCCGCCACCACGCGCTTCGCGTCGTCGCCGAGCGCGAGCGAGCCGATCACCCAGTCCACCTCCATCAGATAGGGAACGAGGCGGAAGAGCGCTTCGGCCTTCTCGCAGATGTCTCCGAGATCGAGGGCGCGCTCCTTGTCGTAGCGCGCGTGAATGTGCGTCTTGTCGATCTGAATGTCGAACTCGAGGGTGCGGAAGAAGAGGCGGATCCCGTCGAGCGAAGGGTTCGGATGGTGCGCGAGCTCGTTCTTGCTCACGCCGTAGAACTCGAGGTCGATCATGCCGCCGCGAAGGGGGGGCGCGTAGTCGACGCGGAGGAAGGCCGGGTGGTTCCCGAACGCGACGTAGTAGTGGACCTCGTTTCCGTAGCAGAACACGCGTACGCCGGGGAGGTTCTCCTGGCCGTGGAGGATCTGGCGGGCGAAGCCGTCGACCGCGACGCGCACGGGATAGGGGATTCCGTTCCCGGCGCGGCCTTCGCCCGCCTCCTCCGCCGGCTCGAAATCGACGTAGTGGATCGAGCGGACGACTTGCTGGATGCGGCGCGCGGAGGCGGAGACGATGTCGACCGTTCGGTTCGTGGCGCGCGCCGTCTCGACGAGGCGAAATCCGAGGCGGAGGCCCCGCTGGTGCAGATAGCGCTTCAGGCCGTGGAGCGTGCGGACCTCGCCGAGCGAGCGGGGGTCCCCGAACATCTGGACGAGGCGCGTCAGCTCCGCGGAGAGGTAGTGGTGTTTAGTCTCCTTGTCGAGCTCCGCGAGGACCTTCTCCTTCAGCTCTCGATAGACATCGGGGAGGATCGCGCACTCCTCGGCGTAGCGCGAGAAGAGGAAAACGTAGTCCGCGGCGATCCGATCCATCCTATCGAGGATCCGGTGGACCTTCTCGCGCGTGAGGGGCGCGACGTCGAGGATGTCGCCGAGAGCCTCGGCGTGCGCCACGTTGTAGGTGCGGAAGCGGGCCACCGGGTCGTCGCCGCCCTCTTCCTCGCGGGCGTCGAGGGGAGTCCCGCCGTGGCACACGAAGAGGAACGACCGGAACGCCTCGCGCACTCCTTCGGCCCGGCGGAAGAGCGTCGCCTCGACCGGCGAGACGGCGAGGGGGAACGAGCCGGCGACGCAGAGGCCGATCCACTCCTCCGCTTCGATTCCGTAGTTGAGGCGCGCCCAGCCGGTCTCGGCGATCACGTCGCGGAGGAGCGAGGGGTCGCAGGTCCGTTCCGCGCGGCGGATCGACTCGACCACGGGCGGCGGCTCGCCCGGGCATGCGGCGATGTGGAAGAGATCGAGGTGGCTCGCGCGCGTGTAGGCGAGATACGGGGCGAGAAGCGCGTGGGCCTCGGCGCCGAGGAGCTTCTCGGCGGTCTCGGCGGAGGCCGGCTCCCCGCTCCTGTCGAGCAGGCGGGCGGCGAGACGGCGGACGCGCGGATCCTCGTCGAGCCGGAGAATCGCCGCGAGATCGCCCCGCGTTCCTCCCTCCGGGGGCGAGTAGAGGGCGGCGAGCGACGCGATCCGTTCGAGCGCCTCGTCGGCGTGAAGCGGGGCGCCTTCTTCCTGCGAGCGCTCGGCGAGCATTCGGAGAACGTCGTGGTCGACCGGAAGGGATCCATCGCCGGCGAGACGGGCCGTCTCGGCGAGCGCTCTCTTCGCGAGGTCGTGGTCCCGCGCGTCGAGGAGGCACTCGAGAACGCGGCGCGGATCACCTGACGCATGAACAAAATCGAGGAGGAACCGGAAGAGGGGCTCCGCGACCTCGCC
The DNA here is from genome assembly GCA_043818685.1 of Candidatus Eiseniibacteriota bacterium. Classification (GTDB taxonomy): domain Bacteria; phylum Orphanbacterota; class Orphanbacteria; order Orphanbacterales; family Orphanbacteraceae; genus VGIW01. The sequence goes on along the minus strand of JBDRFQ010000356.1, from coordinate 2,467 downwards.
CGCGCGCTTCCGGAGGAGAGGGGGCAGCGCGTCGAGGAGGGCGAGATCGGCCGCGCCTGGATTGTCGCCGAGGATCTCGCGGAGCCGCCCGCACCCGGCCTCGACCTCCTCCGCCCGGCCCATCGTGATCTCGAACTGGCCGGCGATCGAACGGATCGCGGCGTCGATGCGAGCGGCCCGGTCCGCCCCTCCTTCTCGCGCGGAAGGAGAGCCGGCCGGAGACGAGCCCGGCTGGATTTCGCTGGAACCGCTCATGGAGCCCCTGCGGGGTGATCCCTCGCCCTTCCCCATTGCATGGTAGGGGGTTGCGCGCGCGGCGTCAACGGGGCGCGGCGGGGGGGAACCGGCCGGTGGACGGTCGGGTGCCTGTCATCGATTCTCAAGCGCGGGAAGCGTACGGAAAGAGGCAGCGCGGCCCCGGCAGCGGGAAAGCCGGGTCGATGTGGGCGTTGTTCTCCTTCATCGTCCTCTTTCCGGTCGGCTCGATCCCCATCTTGTCCGTCATGAACAGGAAGAGGATCTCTTCGTGCGGCTCGCGGGCGAGGTAAGGGTACAGCTCGGCGAAAGGAGGCACGCGCCGCCCGATGACATCAAAGAGGACGAGGCGCCCCCGCTCCGGCTTGAAGAGAACGACAGTGTCGAGATCGGCGACTTCGTACACGCAGTCGCGGAGCGCGTAGAGGCAGTGGAACATCAGGAGCTTCGGGTTCAGGGCGCCGAGCGTGTCGGAGACCGGGGCGCGTTCGGAGGCGATTTCGTGGACCCGCTCGATGTCGCGGTCGCTTCCCATGTCGAGCTTCCGGAGCCCGTCGCGGCGCGGGGGCGGATCGATGACCAGGGTGTCGGCGGTCTCTCGGATCGGAGAGAAACCGCACCTGGCGTAGAACGGAACCGCTTCGTCGCTCGCGAACAGAAAGAAGCCCTCGTGCGTATCGGACGCCCACTCGACCGCCTTCTCCGTCAGCCGGCGGGCGAGTCCGCGGCGCCGGAACGACGGAAGCGTGGCGACGGCGGAGAACTGCCCAACCCTTCTGCGCTTTCCCCCGATCGTCATTTCCATCGAGTAGAGGCAGACGCTCGACACGATGCGGTCCTCGTCGAAGAGGGAGAAGGGCATGTACTGCTCGTCCCAGAAACCCCCGGCGTCCCAGAGGCCGAGATCGAGACCGAAGAGCGAGACCAGGAACTCCTTGAAGGCGCCCTTGGCGCTGCGGTCGTCCCAGTAGTGCGATCGGTACGTCAGGCCGGCGGATTCTTTCATGATGCGCGACGCCCCGTTGATCCGGCTGCGCGAAGAGGGTGCCCCGGTGCCCTTCGCGGCCGCGCTAGATTCGCTCCGGCGTGTCGACGGTCCTGTCGCCGCCGGCGTCCCCGGTGTTGAGCGTGCCGGCGGGCTCGAAGAGCATCACGTGGACTTCCCGGTCCGCCCTCGGGCGGTGCTCGATGCCGCGCGGAACGATGATGAACTCCCCCTCGCGCACCGTGATCGTGCGGTCCCGCAACTGCATGTCGAACGACCCGTCGATCACGAGGAAGAGCTCGTCCTCGTTCTTGTGCGCGTGCCACACGAACTCGCCCTTGAACTTCGCCAGCCGGACCTCGTGCCCGTTGAGCTCGCCCACGATCCTCGGCCGCCAGTGCTCCCCGAAGAGCGCCAGCTTCTCCCGGATGTTGATCTTGTCGATTCGGTCGCTCATGACCAACCCCACGGTTCTTCGTGTTTCCACGACGCCCGCGACCAGGATAGCAGACGCACGAACGCGCCGACAGACGTTCCTTGGTTTCCCCCGGGCTTCGGGTGCGGGCAGAACGTCGTCTCAGAGGAATCGGCCCTGGCCTGGAGGGGACGGGGTTGCCGCCGACCCCGTTTGGGTCTACGTTGATCGTGGAACCGGTCGATTCGTCCATCCGGAACGGGAGGGTTCCCATGCGCGGTCTCTTCCTCCTCGCTTGTGTCTTGTCGATGTCGGCGGCCGGGGCGGAATCCCAAAGCGGGTTCTGGTGCTGGGACGCCGACGAGATCCTCGTCTTTGTCGAAGAGGACACGGTCCGCATTCAGCATCTCTCCGCCCTCTACAACTGCTGCCCCGAGCCGATCACGTACGAGGTTCATGCGGGCGATGCCACGATCTTCGTCGTGGAGCACACACTGTCGCCCTGCAACTGCGACTGCTGCGCCAACCTGGAGGTGCTCCTGACGGAGGTTCCGGCGGGGCCCTGGAACATTCTCTTCAGTTGGTTCGACCTCGAGAGGGGCGAGTGGGTCGAGGAGATCCGCCAGGTCGTTGTCCCCGACGTGGGCCAAGGGTACGAGCCGGTTCTCGCCGGCCAGATCTACAGCGGGTGCCTCGAGGCGACAGGCGTGCCGGAGGCGGCGGAGCTCGGAACGACCTGGGGCACCGTCAAGAGCCTCTTCAGGTAGACTTCCGCGGCCCGCCTGCCCCCGGCCCGGTCGATCGAGCGCGGG
>JBDRFQ010000355.1:0-3603 GCA_043818685.1 Candidatus Eiseniibacteriota bacterium | reverse complement strand
CGGGTGGGGCGGGCCCGTCTTGATCGACCTGCTCGAAGAGGCCTGCCGGACGGTCCGGGAGTATCCCGCCGGCGTGCGCGCCCGAGATGTTCTCGGATCCTACCGGAACGTGGTCAGCCACCTCGTGTCCGGCAGACTCTTCTGGGAGAACTGCGACGGGGCGCTCGTCGCCGCCACGCGCGGCAGGAGCAGACAGGTCCGCCCGGACCTGGATCGCGCCAGGGCTCTCATCATGGAGGCCTTCGACCTCGAAGCGAGCGAACGGAAGACGCCGCGGTAGCGCCGGCGCGGCGGAGCCACAACCAGGAGGTCTGGATTCTGCCGGGCCGTGGGAGCCGCTGGGATCGTCTGCTGGACCGTTCGCAGGAGGGGTGCTAGCATCCCTCCTCTCTTCGAAATCCGGACGGGTCGTTCCGGGAGGCGCCGATGGAGGTCGACACCCTCACCTCACTCTTCCTGAATACCGTCGAGCAGTACCCGAAGGCGGATGCCCTGCGCGCGAAGCAAGGGGGCGCCTACCGGGACATCTCCTCGGCGTCGTTCCTTCGCAGCGTGCGCGACATCTCCGCGGGGCTCCGCACCCTCGGACTCGATCGGGGGGACCGGGTCGCGCTGTGCTCTCCGACGCGCGCGGAGTGGCTCATTGCGGACCTCGGCATCCTCTGCGCCGGGTGCGTCACCGTTCCCATCTACCCGAGCCTGCCCCCGGACGTCTGCGAGCATATCCTCAAGGACTCGGGCGCCCGCGCGGTCTTCGTGGCGACGCCGGACCTCCTCGAGAAGGTGCGCGAGGTGCGCGACGAGTGCCCCAATCTGGCGAGGAGCATCCTCTTCGATGGGGAGGGCGGCGGGAACGGGGAGTTGACGCTCGACGCCCTGCGCGAGCGAGGGGCCGCCACGGGCGAGTCCGAAGAGGCCTTTCGCGAGAGGGCGCTCGCAGCGCGGCCGGAAGACACCTGCACCCTCATCTACACCTCCGGCACGACCGGCATGCCGAAGGGCGTCATCCTCGTTCACCGGAACCTTGTCTCGAACGTGAAGGCGGCGCTGGAGGTGATTCCGCTCTCCTCGGACGACACCGCCCTCTCGTTCCTGCCCCTGGCGCACATCCTCGAGAAGATGCTCACGTACGTCCTCCTCTACCGGGGGGCGACAATCGCCTACGCCGAGTCGTTCGAGACGGTCCCCCAGAACATGATGGAGGTCCGTCCGACGATGGTCGCGGGCGTTCCCCGGTTCTTCGAGAAGGTCTACGAGCGCGTGCAGGCGAACCGGGAGCAGATGTCGGCGGGGCGGCGGCGGCTTTTCGACTGGGCCGTGGGCGTGGGGAGGGCGGCCGCGGAGCGACGCCTCGCGCGGGGGGGGTCGGGCGATGGCGGCGGCTGGAGGCTCGCCCTGGCGAACGCCCTCGTCTTCCGGAAGGTGAAGGCGCGGACCGGAGGACGGATCCGCTTCTTCGTCTCGGGGGGGGCGCCGCTGTCGAAGGAGATCACGCTTTTCTTCCTGTCGATGGGGATGGACGTCCTCGAGGGCTACGGCCTCACGGAAACCTCCCCGGTCATCGCCGTGAACACGCCGGACGCGCTGCGGCCGGGAACCGTCGGAAGGCCGGTCCCGGGCGTGGACGTCCGCATCGCGGAGGACGGCGAGATCCTCTGCCGCGGCCCGAACGTGATGAAGGGCTACTACGGCCTCCCGGAGGCGACGGAGGAGGCGCTGAAGGACGGATGGTTCCACACCGGGGACATCGGGGAGATCGACGGGGACGGCTTCCTGAAGATCACGGACCGGAAGAAGGACCTGATCAAGACGTCGGGCGGGAAGTACGTGGCGCCGCAGCCGATCGAGAACCGGCTCAAGCTCGATCCGTACATCGTCTCGGCGGTCGTCGTGGGGAACCGCCGGAAGTTCGTGAGCGTGCTCCTCGTCCCGGACTTCGAGAAGGTCGGGGCGTACGCGCGGAAGCGCGGGGCGGACTTCGTGGAACACCGGGAACTCCTGAAGCTCGACGTCGTGCGGGAGCTTCTCGAGGATCGTCTCGCGGATGCGAACAAGGGGCTCGCCTCGTTCGAGCAGGTGAAGAAGTTCGCGCTCCTCGATCGCGACTTCAGCATCGACGCCGGGGAAATCACCCCGACAATGAAGGTGAAACGGCGGGTCGTGGAGGATCGATACCGGAAGGTGATCGACGGGCTCTATGAGCCGTAGTTGTGCGACGCTGTGGGGAGAGCGCAAGATGCCGGAAATCCCAACACCCAAATCCCAATGAAATCCCAACTTCCAAATCCCAACCATGCGTCCGGGAGCACCCCAAACGCGTACCGAGGTCCTTTGTCCCTGTTGTGCCTTGTTGGGGTATGACCCACGACACCGCCCCCCGCATCGTTCGCGTCTCGATCCCGACGCCGTTCCCCGTCGGGCCGGTGAACGCCTATCTCGTGCTCGGGTCCTCGGCGTCGCTCGTGGACACGGGACCCAACACGGCCGAGGCCATCGACGTGCTCTCGACGGCCCTCGCGCGGGAAGGGCTGCGGCCCGCCGATCTGGATCAGGTGGTGCTCACGCACGCCCACGCGGATCACGTAGGCCTCGTCGCGTGGCTCCGGGAGCAGGGGGCGGGGCCGGTCCGCGTGCACGCGCAGGACCGTCCCGCCGTGGAGGATCCTGGGGGGCCGCACGATCAGTCGTTGCCCGGCCACGTCGAGGTGGCCCGCCGGCACGGCGTTCCTCCCAAGGTCGTCGACGAGGCCATGGTGTTCTACGCGCACATCCTCTCCGTCATGCGGGGTGCGCCGGCGGAGGAGCTGGACCCGGGCGCCCCCCTGAAGCTGGGGGGGGCGCCGTTCCGGATCCTCGAGACGCCCGGCCACAGCTCGGGGTCCGTGTGCTACCTCCACGAGGCGACCCGCACGCTCCTCAGCGGAGACATGCTTCTGCCCACGATCTCGACGAACTCGTTCTTCAAGGGGGGGGCGCCGGACTCGCGGCTCGGGCTCGTCTGGTTCCGGCGCAGCCTGGCGAGCCTGGTGGAGCTGGCGCCGGCGCGGGTCTATCCCGGCCACGGCGCGCCGTTCACGGACGCCGGCCGCGTGCTCGCGGAGCTCCGGGAGGCCCACCGCGAGCGGCAAGAGCGGATCGAGGAGGTCTTCGACGCCGAGGGTCCCCTCACCGCATACGACCTCAGCCTGCGGCTCTTCCCCGAGGCGGCGCGAGAAGGCCGCTGGCTCGCGTTCGCGGAGGTCCTCGGCCACCTCGAGGTCATGGAGGAGGACGGGCGGGTGCGCCAGGCGGGGGGACGGTGGGTTCGGAGCGGGGTCGGGGACGCGCCCTCACCGAGGGCGCCGGCCTAGCGCCGTCAGCCGGTCCCGAGGGGCGTGAGCTTCTGCCGGTCCTCGGGCTTCAGGAGGCCGGCGAGGATCTTCGCCTCCTGGTTGACGGCCAGGGGGTTCCAGAGCGATCGGAGGATCACCTTGCCGTCCGCCCCGGCGACAAAGACCGTGGGCACCGTGTCGACGGCGTACTTCTTCCCGATATCGTCCGCCTCGTCCACGAGGACAGGGAAGGGGAGCTTGAGCTTCTCGTAGACCTTGCGCACGTGTCCCG
>JBDRFQ010000354.1:0-17896 GCA_043818685.1 Candidatus Eiseniibacteriota bacterium | reverse complement strand
TTTCATCTTCGAGATGGTAGAAGCCCGCCGATCCCCCGTCAACCGCGCCGCCCCGGCGCGGAGAGAACGGCGAGTAGGCCGAAGTGGTCCGACCCGGGGATCGGAACCCGGTGGATCTCCTCGGTGATGAAGGCGTCCTGGTGGTGAATGTGATCGATCGGCACGCGGAGGAGCCGGCTCCACGACGGCCAGGTGGCCAGAGGCCCCCGTCCGGCCCTGGCGCTCGCGAGCCCCACCCTCTGCTCGAACGCGCCGAGCACCGGCGACCAGGGTGTGGCGTTCAGATCGCCGGCGAAGACGAGGGGAACATCGCTCGCGGAGAGGTGCTCCGCCAGCGTGTCGATCTGGCGGTTCCGAAGGCGGTAGAGGGAGGGCGACTTCGGGGGGAAGGCGTGTGCGTTGGCGAAGCGGAACGCGCTTTCCCCCTCGCCGAAGAGGAGGGTGACGAAGGTCCGTCCCTGAAGCGGGCGCCACTCTTCGGAGGCCGGCTCCCGCCGGGAGAGAACCGCCACACCCGGCCGCGCCGAGAAACGATCGAAGGCCTGGAAGGGAAGCTCGTCCCGAAGGGCCTCGAGCTCGCGGCGCCACCAGAAGTCGACCTCTTGCAGGGCGACGAGGTCGGGCTCCAGCGAGCGGATGAGGGAGAGCACCGCGTCCCCTCGCGGTTGCACCACTCGACGTTCATCGTGAGCACGCGAAGACGGGGCCCCGTGTCCGGCCCGTGTCCGTTCCCGCCCGCGGCGACGAAGAGCGGGACGGAGAGGAGGACCTGCAGGAGACCGAGAGCGAGCCCGAGAACCGCCCAGATCCGGAGCCGGACGAGGAAGGCGGTGAGGGCGGAGGCGAAGCAGAGCGTGATGAGCGGCACGCGGAAGCTCGCCAGGATCTCGAGCGTCCACGCGCGCTCGGGGAGGAGGGAGACGAGCGTCACGACGAGGAGAACACCCGCGACCGCGGTGGAAACCCCGCGAAGAAAGCGCGCGATCATCGGGTCCCTTTCCTCGATGCGATTCGAGCCACGATCCGGGGCCAGCGTACCACGGCGGCCGCTCGGCGGGCGAAGCTCCGCCCGTTCGGATCCACTTCCCTCTCTCCGAGGATCGGCCGGAGCGAGCGCACCCTTCGCGGCAGCCCACCGGCCAGATCGCCGACCGATCGCCCGGGCCAAAGAACCAGGACAAAGAACGTGACAATCCAGGGATCGCCTGCTATAATGGAGATGCCATGGATAGAGGAACGCCACAGGCAAGGACCCTGCAGATTCGGATCCGCAGGGAGAGCGAGACCCCGCTCTATCGCCAAATCGCCGATTCGGTCCGTAACACTATTGAAAATAATAGCTTGGAGGATGGAGACCGCCTCCCGCCGATGAGGGAGCTGGCCGCCCGTCTCGGCATCAACCGGAACACCGTCTCTTTGGCCTACCGGGAGCTGGAGAGAATTGGCCTGGTGCAATCGGATGTCGGGAGGGGGACTTTCGTCCGTCGAAGGCGCCTCCCGAAATCCGGGATCGCCGGCGCTCCCGTCGAGGAAGGGCCCATCGAGTGGTCGCGCGTGGTCGCGCGACGGAGCGTCGGAAGAGGGGAGGTGCTCGAGCGGCTCTCGGTCGGGGACGGCGTGAACCGGATCGAGCTCACCGGCGCGGTGGCGGACCGCGACCTTTTCCCCGTCGACGCCTTCCGGGACGTTCTCGAGGAGGTGGTGCGCGAGATGGGCCCCTCGGTCCTCGACTACGGGTCGCGCGAAGGGTACCTCCCGCTCCGGAAGTGGCTCGCGGAACGCCTCACCGGTCAAGGAACCTCCGTTTCGGAGAACGACGTGTTCATCCTGAACGGAGCGCAGCCGGGGCTCGATCTCGTCGCCAAGCTCCTCATCGAGGAGGGGGACGCGGTCGTCGTCGAGTCGCCGACCTACTACAACGCGATCGGTGCGTTTCGCCTCTACGGCGCCGAGATGGCGGGGATCCCGGTGGACGGGGAGGGGATTCCGCCGGACGCGCTCGAGGAGGTTCTCGTGCGGCGCCCGGTGAAGCTCCTCTACTGCATGCCGACGTTTCAGAACCCGACCGGCGCGAGCATGGGGCGCGCGAGGAGGGAGGCGGTTCTCTCGCTCGCGCGCCGCCACGGGGTCGCCGTCCTCGATGACACGTTCGACGCGGACCTTCGCTATCGCGGAAAGGAAGAGACATCGCTTCGCGGTCTCCCCGGCGGAGAGGATGTCCTTCTCCTCGGCACCTTCTCCAAGATCCTCTTCCCCGGCCTTCGTCTCGGTTGGCTCGTCGCGCCGGCCGCTCTCCACGAGGGGATCGGGCGGATCCGCCGCTCGACCGATCTCGCCGCGGGGCTTCTCGCGCAGGCGGCGATCCACCGCTTCTGCGAGAAGGGACTGCTTGATCGCCACATCGAGAAGGTGCGGGGGGTGAACCGGCGGAGGCTTCGTGTTCTGCTCGACTCGATGGCGGAGCACTTCCCGCCGGAGGCGGCTTGGACGGAGCCGGAGGGGGGAATGTCCCTCTGGGTGACGCTCCCCCGGCGCGTCGACACGGTGGAGGTTCTTCTCGAGGCCCGGCGGCTCGGCGTCAACTTCACGCCGGGCCCGCTCTTTCACGCCGACGGGGGAGGGGGAAACGCGTTCCGCCTCTCCTTCACGCTCGAGAAGGAGGAGAGGATCGCGGAGGGGATCCGCGTTCTCGGCGGGATTCTTCGGGAGAAGTGCGCGGAGCGGCGAAGCGCGCCGGACGACGCGCCTTCCGTTTTTCTTTGATCACGAAAGGTTTTTTCGGAGGAGCGTCATGAAAGAGGAAAAGGGAAGCTTGAGGCTGAAGACGGGCCTCGCCGAGATGCTGAAGGGCGGGGTCATCATGGACGTGACGAACGCCGAGCAGGCGAAGATCGCCGAGGACGCGGGCGCGGTGGCGGTGATGGCCCTCGAGCGGGTCCCCGCCGACATCCGCAAGGAAGGCGGCGTCGCGCGGATGGCGGACCCGAGAAGGATCCGCGAGATCCAGAAGACGGTCTCGATCCCGGTGATGGCGAAGTGCCGGATCGGGCACTTCGCCGAGGCGCAGATCCTGGAGGAGCTCGGCGTCGACTTCGTCGACGAGAGCGAGGTGCTCACACCCGCGGACGAGGCGCACCACATCGACAAGCACGCGTTCAAGGTGCCTTTCGTCTGCGGCTGCCGGAACCTCGGCGAGGCGCTCCGGAGGATTGCCGAGGGGGCGGCGATGATCCGGACGAAGGGGGAGGCGGGATCGGGCGACATCGTGGAGGCGGTGCGCCACATCCGAGCGGTGGTCGGCGGGATCAAGCGGCTTACGATGCTCCGCGAGGACGAGATGATGGCGGAGGCGAAGGAGCTCGGTGCCCCGTACGAGGTCGTCCGGCTCGTCGCTCGCGAGGGGAAGCTCCCCGTCCCGAACTTCTCGGCGGGCGGGATCGCGACCCCGGCCGACGCGTCGCTCGTGATGCAGCTCGGCGCCGAGGCGGTCTTTGTCGGATCCGGGATCTTCAAGTCGGAAGACCCGGCGAAGCGGGCGCGGGCGATCGTGCGCGCGACGACGCACTACCTCGATCCGAAGATCCTCGCCGAGGTTTCGGAGGGTCTCGGGGAGCCGATGCGCGGGCTCGACGTCTCGAAGATGGACGAGAAGGAGCTTCTCCAGACGCGCGGCTGGTAGGGACGGGGCAAGGAGAGCGCGCGGGGTCGGCGCGGCGCGCGCGGGCGAGCGCCGCAAGGGATGCAATGAGGGAGAACGGAAAGCCGGCGATCGGTCTTCTCGCCCTTCAGGGGGCGTTCCACGCGCACGCCGAGGCCCTGGTCCGGCTCGGCGCGGCGCCGCGCGAGGTGCGCCTCCCCGGCGAGCTGAACGGGGCCGACGGGCTCGTCCTCCCCGGAGGGGAGTCGACCACGCTCCTGCGCCTCATCGGGGAGTACGGGTTCGAGGAGACGATTTCCCGCTTCGCCGCCCAGGGGAAGCCGATCCTCGCCACGTGCATGGGGCTCATCCTCCTCGCCCGCGAGGTGACGAACCCGAGGCAGAAGAGCCTCGGACTTCTCGATGTCGTCGTGGAGAGGAACTCCTACGGGAGGCAGGTCGACTCGTTCGAGGCGGAAGGGGAGGTCCTCGGCCGCCCGTTCCCCATGGTCTTCATACGCGCCCCGCGCATTCTTGATATCGGAAAGAACGTCGAGGTGCTCGGAACCTGCAAGAGCGAGCCGGTCCTCGTCCGCCAGGGGAAGATCCTCGCCGCCACCTTCCACCCGGAGCTCACAGGCGACCCGGCGGTGCATGAGATCTTTCTCGGTCTTCTGGAGTGACCAGGGGGAGGCTCGGAAGCGAAACGGGCCTCGCGAAGCCTCGCCGTTTCCGAGAGAGCGTTCTTGTCCGGATCAGGCGCGGCGCTCGGAAGGGCGAGGGGGTCGCTTCGACGGGACGAGCGGCAGAAGGCACGCCAAGAGGCCCTTCCACGTCGGGGACGACCGGAGCGACCGCAACCCGAGGTAGAAACACTCCGTTCTTCGGCCGCTCCGCCGCGCGGCGGCCGCGCAAGAGGAATAGGCGAGAGCCGCCTTCTTCCCGGCCGGACCCCGGACGGAAGCGAGGGCGGGATCGGCCGCGATCGCTCGCCAACACTCGGCCGCCCCATACCACCAGTCCGTGTCTCCCCGGCTCGTCAGGTTTTCCGGGTGGGTTCTCCAGCTGCTGAGTCGATCGCGGACATAGTACGCTCCGAATCCCTCTCGGCACAGGAGGTAGGTCATCCACAGGTCGTAGGCCGGGCCGGCGTGAGCCGGCATCGAGGCGGCGAGCCGGTCCTTTCGAAAGACGGCGCCCACGACCATGGGAATCGTCTGTGCGACGAGAAGCTCGAAGAACGGGCGGTGAGTTCCTTCCGCCAATCGCGACCGGCCCCACCGCGCGGACGTTCTCTCTGTCTGCTCGGTTAAGACCCGGCCGTCCGCATCGATCACCCAGTGGTCGCAGAACGCGAGCGCGAGCTCGCGGTTCTTCTGGAGCGGCGCGACGAGCCGAGCGAGAAAGGTCGGGGCGAAGAGGTCGTCGTGGTTCAGAACCGCGATGTACTCCCCCCGCGCCTCTCGGAAACAGGCCCAGTGGTTTCGCGCCGCACCCAGCGGAGGAGAATTGCGGCGGTACCGGACCCTGTCGTCCGCGCACTCCCCGGCGACCTTCCGGAGAGCGAGGTCGGGGGAATCGTCCGACACGATGACCTCGAGATCATCGAGTGTCTGATCGAGCGCGCTCCGAATTGCCGCTACGAGATAGTCCGGCCTGCTCTCGTAAGCCGCGATTACGACGCTGACCAGCGGCGAACTCGTGGTCACCTCACTCGCCGGGCGGCCGGGCTCCGGGCGCATGATCGCCGCGCGCCGCCCCGGCGGCCCTCGCTGTCTTCTGCCGGATGCCGGGGCGCGGGAGGCTATCCTCTGCCCTCTGGAGGTCTCCCGGGCTTCCGCAATCGGGAGAGGTCGCCGCGGAGCGGACCGGAGATCCTCTTCCACCTCTCCGAGGTCTCGGGGTCCGAGCGGATTCCCTCCAGCCGTTCCAACACGAAGCACCACACGACGGCGAGGAGAAGAGCAAGACCGGTCACGGCGGCCACGACGACCTTCTTCTTCGGCCGGGCCGCGATGTCCGCCGGGATCCCCGCGTCGAGGACCTGGATGGTCGGCGTGTCGCGCGCCTCCTGGATCTTCGCTTCTTCAAGCTGCCTGGTGAGAAACGCGTGAACCGTTCGTTGAATCTCGACGTCCCGAAAGAGCCTCCCGTAGCGGAGCGCGAGATCGGGGGCGTCCCTGAGTCCCAGAAGAAAAGGAGCGTGCTCGATCGTATCGCCCGGCGCCGAGAAAGAAGAATCCGGTTTCCCCCGGTCAAGACGATTGAGTCTGTTCTTGAGCTCTTTGATCTGTGCCCGGAGGCGCACCACATTGGGCGTTTGTTCCGACTCGAACTCCCCGGTGGCCGCGATCGCCACCTCCAGCGCGGTGATGCTCCGCCAGATCTCGGCCGCCGTCTCGATGGAAACGGCCGCCTGCTCGGGAAGGGCGATGACCCCGGTGGACTGCTGAAATCCCTTCAACGCCTCTTCGGCGCGCTGAAGAAGAACCTCGGTCTCCGCGAGCCTCCTTTCGATGAACTCGCGTGTGCGACGCGCGCGTCCGGACGAACTCTCCTTGTTGAATCGATCCAGCGCGAAGACGTAGGCGTTCACCATGTCGGCCGCGCGCTCCGGGGAGCGGTCCTCGACGGCCACCCGAATCAGTCCTTCATCGGTCACCCCGACATCCGAGTGTTTCTTCAGCGCCTCGACGGCCCTCTGCCGCGACTTCCTCTTGTAGACGGAAACAAGGTCGAACGAGTCCACCACGGCGCAGCGGACGGTGTGGCTTTCCAGAATGGCCTTGTACAGATCCGATGGAGTCGCAAGGGTCGGAAGCTGGGCCGGCTGAACGAACCCGACACTCTGCAGGATGCCGGAGATGTCGAGCTGGCTCACGGAGGTATCCGGCGGAAGAATGAGAGCCGTCGACTCGTACCATCGGGGCAGAATCAGGCTCACGATCGCGGACACGACGAACGCGCCGACAGCCGCCGTTGCGATCATCCTTCGCCGGCGAACGAGAACCGCGGTGATATCCAGAAGGGAAACGGACGCTTCGTTTTCCATCATTGTGTTCGGTCGATCACGAGGTAGATGGTTGCCACCTGAGCGGCGACAGCGAAAGTCTCACGAGCGATCTGCCACCAGTCGCGGTCCTCCTTCGGCGGCACCCAGATCATGTCGCCCGGTTCGATCTCGCTTCGCGGGCCGGGCTTGAGGCGCGCCCCCGACCGCTTCTTGATCAGACGGACCTTCCCCCTGTCCGCCGCTCGGTCGAACCCTCCCGCGTCCTCGATGAACTGCCTGTAGGATCTGCCGGGCTGGAACGGGACGAGACCCGGAGAGACGACGCGGCCGCTGATCCGCACCATGTCGACCCGAGTGGGCAGAACGACGACATCCCCGTCGCGCAAAAGGTGATTCTGTGTCGAGTCTTCGCGGAGGAACAGACCCTCGAGATCGATGACGAGTCGTGAGTAATCCTCGCGGTGGAAGGTCTTCAGAAACTCGTAGTCTTCCGGGGTCAGTTTGTCCGTCTGTTGGCCGACGAGGAAGCGAACCTCCTTGTCCACCCCGGACCCGCCCTCCTCGAAGAGGGTTCGCAGGAGCTTCGCCTCTTCAGGCGCCGCGCTCTTCGTGCGCCCCCCCGCGCGCGCGAGGACGTCCAGGACCCGGTCTTGACCTTCCTGGATCACGTAGCGACCCGGCCGCGCGAACTCGCCCTGAAGCTCAACGCTGGCGTCCCTGTGCCAGTCCCGAAGACCTCGGAAGAACACGCGGTCCCCGTCCTCCAGTCGGAACCCTCCAGGCCCGGTCCGCAGGGCCTCCTCTAACGTGAGAGACAGCTCCCGAGAACTGTCGGGCCTCTCGGCTGGAAAGCGCTGCAGCTCGATCGACGATCGATCCAGCCCCTCCAACGGACCGCCCGAGACCTCCACCAGATCCCCGATCGTCTCCCCCTCCACAAGCTCGTATATGCCCGGTCTTCCCACCGCGCCGTAGACGCTGACCCGGTGCGTGGCGACAGGAACCACGATCACATCCCCGTCTCTCATGAACGGGTTCTTCGAAAGGTCCCCGGTGTTCCGGTAGGCGACGAGATCCACTTTCTGGAAGCCGCCGTCCCTGCGGCGCACCAAGATGTTCCGAGAGGAGCCGGCTTCGAAGAGGCCTCCTGCGGCCTCAATCGCCTCGGAGACCCTCTGCGTCGCGAACACCTCCTTGGGGCCCGGGGAGGGCACACTTCCCACCACGTGGACGACGAACGAACGGAGCGAGTAGAGAGAGACGGACAAATCCTCTTCGCGGTAGAACGGAGCGAGCGCCGCGCGGATCTTTCCTTTCGCTTCCTGGAGAGACAAGCCCGCGAGTTCGATCGGACCGACCGGGCTCGTGAGCGCGAACCCCTCCGGTTCGATCCGGACGATTTGCCTCCGGTCCATCTCCTTCCAGAACCCGATTTCCAGCTCATCGCCGGGCCCGAGGACATAGCTCTCGGCCGAAATCGGTCCTTCGAGGATCGGCCGTCCCCGGGAGACGGAGGGCCGGGCAAGCGAATCCGGCGCGCCGGCCGGGAGGCTGATCAGCCCGGTCTTGCCCGCCGCTGAGCCGGCGAACATCATGACCAAGAGGATGGCAAGGCATGCTGTGCTGCGCATCACGTGTTCCTCACTCCGAGGGAACGCGGACTTCGCCGTTTCCGTTTCGTGGGAGGCCGGGGGAACTCGGTTCGGGCGAGTTCCGAACGGAAAACAAGAGAGATTATCGAGATCACCTCTCGTCCTGTCAAGGAAGAGAACCGCCCTCATGGCGCGCTCCTGCCGCCCCGCGCGGAGTCTATCGCGGTCTTGACCGCCGCCCGGCCCGGGGATACGATTCCTCGCGGCAACTCGTTCCCCAGGCCGCGGTTCCCGCAACTTGGGCGAGGCTCTCGCCGCCTTGTCGGGTCGGAGGTCCCCTCCCGAGAAGCGCGTGTTTCCGGGCGAGACCTGCTCGCAACCACGGCAGAGCCGTCATGTCCTTTTCTCTCCTTCAGGTTTACAAAGACTACTACCCGCCGGTGGTCGGCGGGATCGAGAGGCACGTGCACAGCCTCGCCAACGCCCTTCAGGGACGGTGCAGGGTGCGGGTCCTGGTCGCCAACAGGAATCGCCGCACGGAACACGAAGTGGTCGACGGTGTTCCCGTCACGAGAGTCGCGGATCTCGGACGGTTCCTTTCGGCGCCGGTCTCTCCCGCCTTCCCCTACTGGCTGAAGAGGCTCGACAGCGACCTCGTTCACTTTCACCTGCCGAATCCAACCGCGGAGATCAGCGCTCTCCTGTCGAGGCCGAGGGGAAAGGTCGTGGCGACCTATCACAGCGATATCGTCCGGCAGAAGTTGACCGGGGCCCTCTACGCGCCGGCGCTGCGGGCCTTTCTTCGCCGGGCGGACGCACTGATCGTAACAAGCCCCATCTATGCCCGTACCTCTCCCGTTCTGGGAGAGATTGCGGAGCGCTGCCGGGTTATTCCGCTCGGAGTCGATCCGAAGCCGTACGAACAGACCGCTGAGATGGACGAGAGGGTCGCGGAGCTTCTCGGTCGAACCCCGGGTCCGCGCATCTACTTCCTGGGCGTTCTCCGCTACTACAAGGGGCTTCCGTATCTCGTGCGGGCGATGCGGGACCTCTCGGCCCACCTTTACATCGGCGGGGACGGTCCCGTGCGACCGGAGCTCGAACGTCTCGTCCGGGCCACGGGCCTCGCGGACCGCGTGCATTTCTTGGGAGCCCTCGCCGAGCGGGACGCGATCGCGTGGATGCACGCCTGCGACGTGTTCTGCCTTCCGGCGCACCTGAGGAGCGAGGCTTTTGGGCTGTGCCAGGTGGAGGCCCACCTGTGCGGAAAGCCGGTCGTGAGCACCCGTCTCGACACGGGGGTCCCTTTCGTGAACCAGCACGAGGTCACGGGGCTGGTCGTGCCCCCGCGGTCTCCAGAGGCGCTGGCCGAGGCGCTCGCGCGGCTCCTGGCGGACGGCGATCTACGAGCGCGGCTCGGCGCGAAGGCGCGCGCCCGCGCGCTCGAGGAGTTCACTCTGGAGACGATGATCGGAAGGCTGTGGCGCGTTTATCTCGAGCTGCTCGATGGGAGGCCGGGCCAGTGTCGTGTCCCGGAAACACCTTGTCAATCTGGGTGAGTCATCGTGGGCCCCGGCAAGGCGCGACGCCGATTGCGCATCAAAGAGATACGCAGAGGAGGAGCAACGCAGCCGGGGGCCGCGAGGGCCGACCAGAGGGGAGGGTATTTCCGGGACACGACACCAGGTTCGCCGCCCGGCGGCGCTCGTGCGGCTCTTGCGGGACACAAATGCGAATCCTGGTTCTCACCATCGACTTCCCCCCCCTCGGAGGAGGCATTTCCCGATGGACCTGGACCCTGTGCCGCGCCCTCGCCCGGCAGGACGTTCGGGTCCTCGCGCCCGACTCGGAGTCCGCCTGCGACGCGGGAAAGGAAGCTTCCGGGATCCGCGTACATCGCGGACCCTTCTTCCGCAAGGTTCCCGTCTCCTGGAATCTGCGCGATCTACTCCGGTATCTCCTTCACTCGCATCGCCTCGTCAGCGAGGAGAGGCCCGACCTTGTCCTCGCGGCGCAGGCCGGAATCCCCGCCTTCGCGGCCTACGTGATCGCCCGGCTCCACCGCATCCCTCTTGTCGTGGCCGGCCACGGCGAGGAGCTGGAGAGAGCTTCTCGAAGCGGGATCCGTCGCTTGATCGCGCGCCTGGTGAGCCGCCGGGCCGCACTCGTGCTCGCCAACAGCACGAGCACGACCGATCTCTTCGTCGCGCTCGGCGCTCCGCGCGAGAAGACGCGGCGCTGGGTCGCGGTCGATCCGGTTTCCTGGGGGAATCCGGCGCCCGCGGATCTGTCCGTCTCCACGCCTCCGGTCGTGCTGAGCGTGGGGCGGATCGACCCTCGAAAGGGGCAGGACCGGGTGCTCCAGGCGCTTCCCTTGATCCGTGAGAGGTTTCCTTCGTGTGAGTACTGGATCGTCGGATCAGGCCCTTCCGAAGCGCTCTTGCGCGAGCGAATTCGGAAGGACCCCGCGCTTTCCTCGGTTCGGATGTTCGGAAAAGTAACGGACGAAGCTCTCCGTGAGATCTACTCGAGGTGTTCCGTCTTCGCGCTCCCCTCTCGTGAGGCGAGGGGCGAGCGGGAGGGTCTCGGCCTCGTGTTCCTGGAGGCGGCCCTGTTCGGGAAGCCGGTCGTCGCGGGACGCGTGGGCGGCGTGGGCGACGCCGTTCTGCACGGGAGGACCGGACTGCTGGTCGACCCGGAGGATCCGGAGGAGATCGCGCGCGCGATCGCGCAGCTCTTGGACGATGCGCCGTTGAGGCGCCGCATGGGTCTCCGGGCGTGGGAGCGGGTCCACCGCCGGTTCACGCTCCCCGTGGCGTCGGCGCGCCTCGAGGGCTGGCTTCAATCGGTGGTCGGAAACTCCGGAGGGGCGTCGGCTTGAGGATCCTCTTTCTGGACACGTCCGTGACCTACGGGGGAGGGCAGGAAGCACTCCTTTCCCTTGTCGACGGGATGCGTTCGAAAGATCACCGGGTGCTCGTCTTGGCCACGGGGCGGGGGAGGCTCGCTGTCCGCCTCACGGAGGCCGGGGTTGAGTGGAAGCCGTGGGGTCTGCGGTCCAAAGAGCGGATGGCCCGCGGCTATGGGGGATCCGAGTTCTTGGGGATACCGCTCGGAATCCGAGACCTGCTGCGGGTCATGGATCAATGGGGCCCGGATCTTCTTCACGCGAACAGCGAGCGCGCGGCTCTCGTCTGCGCCCTTCTGCCGCGCGCACGCAGAAAGCCGTTCGTTTTCCACGACCGCACGCTCGAGGAGCGCCGCGGCCTGATTCCATGGATCGGCCGGCGAAGTGATGCCGTGATCGCGATCTCCTCCGCCGTTTCCGTGAAGCACCGGCGCAAGGGCCGCGGATCCCATGTTCGCATCGTTCCGGACGGCATCGACCTCGGCCGGTTCTCGCCCCTCCCGCCGCGATCGGCGCCGGGACCGAAGGTCTTCGCCGTCGTCGGCCGCCTTTCGCATGAGAAGGGGCATCGGATCTTCGTGAATGCCGCGCTCGAGTTCTTGGAAGCGGGGGGGGAGGCGGAGTTTGTTCTCTGCGGCAACTGGACGACGGGCGGGGGCTCGGATTTCGAGAGGCGGATCTTGGCGCGGTTCGAGAACCGGCCGGCCGCGAAGCGCATTCGCGTGCTCGGGTTTCAGGAAGACGTCGCGGAGTTCCTCGAGAAGACGGACGTGATGGTCGTTCCCTCTCTTCGTGAGGGCTTCGGCATCGCCGCGGTCGAGGCCCTCGCTCGAGGGCGGCCGGTGATCGCGAGCCGCGTGGGGGGGCTTCCAGAGATCGTCCAACACGGCCGGAACGGTCTTCTCTTCGAAGCGGGAAACGTCAGCCAGCTCGCCGCGGCGATGCGGTCCATTGTCGACGACCCGGAGCTGTACGGGAGGCTGGCGGCGCTCGCCCCCAGCAGCGTGCGGCGATTCTCCGCCGAGGAGACGATCCGTTCGATCCACGAGGCCTACCGCGCGGTTCTCCTCCCCTCGACCGGGCCGAGCGAGCGTCGCGTCCCGGAAACACCTTGCTAGGTCGGACCCGCTCCGTCCGCAAGGGTCGTTGTCCGCCTCTCGCGAAAAAGCCGGAGGGCGAGATCGTAATCCGCTTTTCGGACGGCTCCCGTCAACACGGCTCCCGCCGCGAACGCGGCCGGTGCTGCGAAGAGAGCCGCCGCGGGGACTAACCGGGCGATTGCGAGGGAGGCGAGACCGGAGACGCCCAGAGCGACCGCGGTTCGAATGAAGAAGCCGGGTCCGGCGAGAACCGCGAGCTCCCTTCGAAGGAGGAAGAGATAAGCGATGAGGAGCCCGAGGTGGGTCGACAACGCGGCGATCGCGGCCCCGATGTGCCCGTACGGGGGAATGAGGATGAGGTTCGCCCCGAGGATCCAGGCGACCGAGCAGGATGCCGCAAGAAGCCGCGCGGTTTCTCGGTTCATGGCGTTGAGAGCCGATCCCAGAAGGACATTGAGGAAGACGGGAACGACGACCGCTCCGGAGATTCGGAGAACGCGAACGGCCGGCTCGAAATCCGCGGGGTAGAGAAGCCTGATGATCACACCCGGAGAGAAGAGAAAGAGCGTGGCGATGCAAAGGCCTCCGAGCAGGAGGAACCGGAAAGACGGCTCCAGCCAGGCCGCGAGGCCTCCCGGCTCCTGGTGCCGCCGGCAGAAAAGCGGGTAGACGGTCACCGCGAAGGTCTCGGGCAGGAACAACATGGCTGACATCAGGCGAAACGCGCCATTGTACCACGCGACCGACAGATCCCCTTTCATGCGCGAGAGGAGGATCGTGTCTAAACTGAAGAGAAGAGCACCCATCACTGAGATCGCCGCGAAGGGGAGCGCGCGTCGAATCAGGTCGAACCGCGCAGCGTCGCTTCTGCTCGGGACGGTCTTGCCCAACACGTGGCGGAAGAAGACGAGCCCCAGGATCAGGTCCACCATTCCCTCGAGAACCATGGAACCGGCGATCCAGAAGATACCGAATCCTCGAACGAGCAAGACGTAGCCCACCAATACCGCGGATGCCTTGGAGATGAAGCTGAAGAGAGACGACAGCGCAATCCGTTCGTACGCATAGTAAATGCTCCGGGGGATCGAAGCGAGGTTCAGCAGGACGGCGAACACAACCAGGATGTGAACAACCTGCGCCGTGTCTCCCGGATACCCCAGGAGCTTCGTCACGAGAATCGCGAGGAGCGAGAACACGAAGGAAAAGACGATCTTGAGCGCCAGAGATCGCAGAAAGAGAGTCCGGGCGAGACCGCGATTCCGCGCGACTTCTCGCGTCACGAGAACGGAGAGCCCGAAGTCGATCAGGATCCCGAGAACGGACGTGATGGAGATCGCCAAGACGAGCTTGCCGTACTCCGCCGCTCCGAGCCGGTTGGCCACGGCAATCAGCCACAGAAAGGCGAGGAGCTTCAGAGCGATTTGTGAAGCGTAGTTCGCGAGGAGGTTGGTGCGGATTCTGCTGACCGTGCTCGTCTCGGCCATCCGGGGTCGTCTCTCCAAGGGGATCGGTCCCCGCACAGGTCGGGTTTCTGGGGCGAAGCCGTTCCTTCGCTTCACGGCGCGTCGCGCGGGCTTTCTCTCTGTTGCCTTGCCCGGCTCGATCGGGTAGCCTAGCACGGCGGGAGGATCCCCTCAACCGCGGCTTCACCTCGAATTCGCCGCGGGCCGGCCGCGGGCGCGAGCAGGCCATCGTTCCCTCCGCGCCTGGTCTCGGAGAGCGAACCGAACGAGTATGACGATCGGGCACGATTCACGCGCCGCATGGACACGGGCACTCCCGCCACTCCTGGTTTCGCTTCTTCTCCTCCCCGCGTTCGTTCTCGGCGTCGAGAAGGTGGTCCTGGGCGGGCTTGGGATGGGCTGTTTCGCGGCTCTCGTATGGTGGAGGCCGGTCTGCGCCCTGCTCGTGCTCCTCCTGGCGATGCCGCTCGCCCCGAAGATCCATCTTCCGATCGGAAATCTGTATGTAAGCACTGTCCTGGTCATGGCGTTCGTCGTTCTCTCGGTGTTCAAGAAGATCGCGAATCCCGCACCCCTTCGTTTCGCTCGAGCCCCGGTGTCGTCCCCTCTTCTCTTTCTGGCGGCCGCGCTGACCCTGTCGGTCACCATGAACGTCTCCCACCTCCTCGCCAATCGGGAGCAGCTTCTCCGGTTCGTTCAGTTCCTCTTCTACCTCTCGCTCTTCTTCTTCGCCGCAGACACGAGGCTCGAACCCCGGCACCGCCGGTGGATCATCGGGGCGATTCTGGCGACCGGCGTCCTGGAAGGCGCGATCGCGACGCTGCAGTGGATCTCCAAGGCCGGCTTCTTCACCACGGGAACCTTCGATCACCAGCACAATCACCTCGCCGCCTATCTCGTCTTCACGGGCCTTCTCCTGATGGGCGTGATCCTGGAAGCGCCGTCCGCGCGTTCCCGCGTCCCACTTCTCTGCGGACTCGGGCTGATCGGCTTCGGGCTGGTCTTCTCGTTCAGCCGCACCGGGTACATCGCCCTCGTCGCGGGAATGCTCTCCTTCCTCGTGCTGCGGATCGCGCGGCGGAAGAAGCTCGCGGTTCTCTCCCTCCTCTTCCTGGGAGTGCTCTTGGCGTATCTGCTTGTTCCCGGGTCGGTGGCGAAACGAGCCGGGACCATCGCGGTCGTCGCGGCGGGGAAAGCCCAGAGGGACATCTCCTTCTCGATTCGCCTCGAGATGTGGAGCACGGCGATCGAGGCCTTCAAGAGCAGCCCGCTTCTAGGGGTCGGAGCGATGAAGTTCGAGATGCGGGACAACTACTTCGTCAAGACGTTGGCTGAATCGGGGGCTCTCGGGATGATCGCGCTCATATGGGTGATCGGATCCGTCCTCAGTCAGGGCGTGCGATCCTCGAGGCTTGCCGCGGGAGACCGGCTGCTCCGCGGGGCCCGAATCGGGTTCGTCCCCGCCTCGTTCGCCCTCCTCGTGGTCTTCAACATGTCGGGCGACTTCATGAATCTCCACCGGCTCATGGGCGTTTTCTGGATTCTCGTGCCGGTTCTCACGTCAAGTCCGGAGCGCGAGCCCGGACCGGATGAAGGCCGATAGCCTCGCGGAGAGCCGCCGCCAGTCGTACTCCGCGATTTCCCCGTCCCACTCGGGCCGCCATCTCGTGTTTCTGTTCTTCTCGATCGCGTCCGCCCACGTGTCGACTCGGCGCTCGGCCAGGACAACATTGGAAAGCCCGATTTCCTGCAAGACCCGGAGCGGAGTCGCGACCACGACTTTGCGCGCGGCGCTGTACTCGACGACCTTGATGGGAAAGGAGAGGCCGGCGTGCGGGTCCTGCTCGAACGGCAGGACACCCATGTCGGCCGCCGCGAAGTACCCGGCCACCTCCGATACATCGACTGGCCCCGTGAACCGGACCTCCTCGATGCGTTCCCTGTCCCGCTTCTCCTTCGCCCCGGCGATCTCGGAGCCCGGACCGACGATGAGCAGCGTCGCCTCTCGGATTCTCGTCCTCAGCCTTTTGAAAACGTCCAACAGGAACTGGAGCCCCGACCACTCGGCGTGATTCCCGATGTACGCGATCACGAACCGGCCCTCGAGGCCGTGCCGCCGCCGGACGGCGGCCGCGTCGGCGTTCCGGAGCCTCTCGACATCGGCCCCGTTTCCGATCACCTCCGCATCGAGGCCGCTCTTCAGCAGTTCCTCCCGGACGCCGTGCGTTACGGTCACCAGGCCTCTCGCCCCCTCGGCCTGCCGCCGCCACTGCCTCATGTCGCGCTCCGACGGCAGATCGACGATGTCGATGAAGTAGGGCCTGCGCAGGTCCGCGCAGTTCACCAGAGACAGCTCGTTCAGCACAAACTCGACGCCGAATCTCTCGACGACGCCCCGGACGATTCTGGTGTTGAGCCACCGCACCGGGGCGGAGTCCAGCCGGCGCGCGTACAGGAGAGGCGTCTCGACGATCCGAATCCCCCCCTTTCGACGCACGCGGCGTCTTCTGAGGAGGCCGGACAAGCGGGACGCGTATCGTCTAGGCGGGGATCTCTCCTCGAGGGGATCGTAGGACCAGGACAGGAGAAGGACGTCGAAGTCCTTTGCGAGCCCGAGCGCGAGCGCCTCGCCCCGGACGAGCACATGGGGGAGGGGCGGAAAGTGCGGGATGACGAGGAGCTTCTTCTTCTCCATCTCGCTCGACAGCGGCACGCCTGCGCCGGGCGTCTTCCGCGGAAGCGCCGGCGCGTGGCTCGGGGCTTAGGTAGCCTCGAGCAGGTTTCGCACGGCCTCCCGGACCCTCTCCGATCCGGACCGCACGTTCTCCAAGATCACGTCCGCGCGGGCGCGCGTCTCCTCGACGAACGCCTTGTCGGCGATCTGGCCGAGGTTGATGATCACGTTGAACCAGGCGCCCTCGGCGGCGCTCAGTGCGCAGAGGGCGGCGACCGCCGCGTCGGAGACGGACGCCGGGTTCCCCTTCTCCGCGGCGAGGGCGGCGAGCGCGACGACCTCCTCGGTCCGCCCGAGGGTCCGGAGCGGGACGAGCGCGGCCTCCTTCATCGCCGTCTCGACCGCCTTCTCGCGGGCCGCCTGTTCCTCCTCGGTCTTCTTCGGGAGGCGCGAGGCGTCCATCACCGCGGTGAAGGCCCTCGTGTCCTCGTCGATCGCCCGGAGGAAGAAGTCCTTCAGCTCCTGGCCTTTCGCGGCGAGGCCGCTCATTTCGTCCCAGGCGTCCTCGAACCCCTTCTTCCCCACGGTGAGGTTCGCGACCATCGCGGCGAGCGCCGCCCCGAGCGAGCCGACGAGCGCGGCCACGCTCCCGCCCCCGGGCGCGGGCGACTCGGTGGACACCTCGTCGGCGAAGTCGACGATCGTCTTCGATGCGAGCGGCCCCATGCGCGAGGCGACGCGGTACTCGATGACCTTCTCTTCGGGCTTGAAGGGATAGAGGTCGGAGAGGCCGAGCGACTGGATCGCCGTCTCGAGGATCATCGGCTCGGGGACGCCGTGCGAGCGCCCCTGTTTCTTGAGATAGTGGACGCCGGCCTGGATCAGCGCGTCCTTCGGGATGAGCCCGACGAGCTCGCTCCCGGTGACGCGCATCCCGCGCTCAGCCGCCTGCTTGCACACCTCGTCGAAGACGAGATGCGGCGGGGAGACCTCGTAGTCGGTGAAGTTGATCGAGATCTGCGCGCGCCTGTACTCCTCAATGATCCAGCCGACCGCCTTGACGTCCCGGAAGAGGCCGGGTTTCTTGACCGCCGCGCCGCTTGCGTCGCGAACGATCTTGCCCTCCTCGTCGCGCTCGCTTCTTCCCGCCTCGCGGATGTTGAGCGCGATGTCGTGCGCGAGCTTCCGGTCGAGCGTGTTCAGGTTGATGTTGTACGCGATGAGGAACTTCCGCGCGCCGATCGCGGTCGCCCCCGAGCGGGCGTTGAACGCCGCCTTGCCGAAGTCGGGCACGCGGTCCTTCTTCTTGATGTTCTCCGCGAGCCCCTCGTACTCACCCTGGCGGATCCAGGCGAGGTTCTTTCGCTCGGGAGTCGTCGCGGCGAACTCGTAAAGATACACCGGGATGCCGAGCTCCTCGCCGACCCTCTTGCCGAGCCGGCGCGCGAGGGCGGCGCACTCCTCCATCGTGATACCCGAGACGGGGACAAAGGGGCAGACGTCGGTCGC
>JBDRFQ010000353.1:0-2994 GCA_043818685.1 Candidatus Eiseniibacteriota bacterium | reverse complement strand
TGGCCTTCAAGGAAACGGCAGCGCGGAGCCGGTCCCGAAGCCGGTGAGGTTCGGGGACGGTGAGGATCTTCGTGTGCTCGGGGAAGGGATACGGCCCGAACCGCCTGCGGATCTCCTTCCCGATTCCGGCCGGGGCCGCCTCCGGCTCGGAGAACCATGTCCATGTGCCGTACTCGTGGATCTGAATCCCCGAGAAGGGCTCGATGGGATGGGTGAAGAAGGCGTCGAATACGATGCACCGGCGGCCCGCCTCGTCGAGGAACTTCCAGAAGGGAGGCATCGCGCAGTCCCGCGCGCGGGCCCTGCGGATTCCCCGCTCGCCGGAGCGCACCTGGTAGGCGTGGTAGATCCCGTGCTTTCCGGGCAGCGTGCCGGTGTGCACGGTCGGCCAGGCGGAGACGTGCATCACCTCGGCGGTCGTTCGCGGCTCTCCCCAGATCCCCTCCCCGCGGAGCCCCGCCAGCACGGGGAGACGGCCCTCCGCGCACCAGCGATCGACGAGCGTCCCGTCCGCGATGTCGAGCCCGATCAGCAGAACACGCCGGCCTCCCCCCGCCCCCCCCCGGCTCCCCCCGCTGCCCTGCCCCGCCCGTCTCGTCATACGATTCGCGATCCCCTATGCCGGCTGCGAGGAGCGGCCCATGACCTCTTCGATCGTCACGCGCCTCCCTTCCTTGTGCGAGATCCAGGCGGCTTCCACCATGGCGAGCGAGAGGATGTTGTCCTCGCCCCGCGTCTCCGCGGGGGTCCCCGAAACGACCGCGTCGCGGAGGCTGTTGAGGAGGGAGGTCGTCCCGCCGCGCGGGTACTTCGCGCCGTCCCCCGGCGGGACGCGGACCGCCCGGACCGGCAAGAAGAAGCGTTTCCCCCTCGAGCGGGTGAAGACGTACTTCCGGTTTGTCCAGAGATCGCCGCGCTCCCCCTCGATCCGGAGCGCGAACGAGTAGTAGGGGGAAACGAGCGAGCTGTAGTACTGGATGTGGATTCCCCCCTCCATCTCGACGAGAGCCTCGGTGCTCGCAAGCCCCTTCCAGTCGCTCCATGGGGGATTCCACGCGCGCGCCGAGACCGCGGCCGCGTTCCGGGAGAAGAGGCCGCGCATGCTGTCGAAGTGGTGCACGCCGATCTCCTGGAGGTGGGGATTCTCGAGCTCGTTCACCCAGCCGGGGAGCTGGCCGCTCGGTTGATTCCGATAGTCGACGAAGGTCACCGCGCTGATCTTCCCGAGAGTCCCCTCAGCGACGATCTTCCGCACGGTCCGCTCCGCCGGCCAGTAACGGTAGTTCTCCGCGACGACGACCGGCTTTCCGGCCTTCGCCGCCTTCTCGAGAACCCTCTTCCCGTCCCGGACCGCCGTGGCGAGGGGCTTCTCCGTCATCACGGGGAGGCCCGCCTCGAGGACCTGCAGCGCGTGCTCGGCGTGCAGGTGGGAGGGGGTGGCGATCAGCGCCGCGTCCGCCTCGGTCTTCTCCAAGGCCTCGGCGATCCCGGTGTAGCACGCAAGCCCGCCCTCGCCGCACCGCTCGCGCGCCTCGTCGAGGGCCTCACTTCGACAATCGACGCACGCGACGGTGACCGTGTCCGGATGCGCGCGGATGAACTCCATCCAGTGGCCCCCGCGGACACCCACTCCGATTTGTACGATTCGAACAGGCACTCGACGACTCCCTTCTTACCCGCCCCTTCGGTCGCTCCATCCCTTCCCGTCCAGGCCGGGGGGAGGCGGCACGCCGAACTCCCCGAGAACGGTCGGGACGAGATCGAACACGCTCCCACCCTCCCGGGTCTCTCCGCGCGCAACGGAGAGGCCCCGCGTCACGGCGAACCCGGGCGGGGTGTGCGTTCCGGTCCGGCCGTCCGGCGACGGAGCTCCGACGGTCCCGATCCGGGGCGAGTGAAGCTCGGTGATCTCCGCCTCATCGGACCAGACGACGATGAGATCGGGGAGATACGGGCGGCGTTCCCCGGGGAAAAGGGAGTCGGTGAGGACCACCTCCCTTACCGCGGGTCTTCCCGTGCGGGGGTTCGACAGCTCGAGGAGCGCGTCCGCCAGCTCGCGGGAGACGCGTTCCGCCTCGGCGCCGGGGGCCACCATTCCTTTCGGTTCTCTATCTTTGAGGTTCAAACGAATACACCCCTCGAGATCGGTCGGGAGGCAGAAGGCCCGCGTTCTCGACCAGTCCACGCCCGCGGAGTCCAGGCGACGGTTGATCGCGTCGCGGAGCCCGTGGGGGAGCCGCCCGGCGATCGCCTTCCGCGTCTCGGGACGGACCAGGTTCTTCAGGCGGCCTACAACCCCCTTCTTCGGGGCGCCCCCCCCCGCGCCCTGTTCGGGGGGAGGGGGAGCGGCGAAGAACCCGAGCCTCCGGAGGACCTCCGGAAGCAGATGCCACCCAGCGCGGTTCGGTCCGACCCCTTCGCCCGAGATCACGAAGACCGTCGCGTCCCGTCCGGCGCGCTCGAGTATCCGCCCGATTCCGCAATCGATCTCTTCATAGAGCGCGCGGAGGTGCCGGAACTCCCCGCCGGTCTCTCCGCCGTTTCCCGCCGCGCCCGGAGGCCAGCAGTAGTGGGCCGCCGGGTGCGTCTCGCAGTAGAGCGCGAGGAGGAGGTCCCACGGCTCCTGGTCCATCATCCAGAGAATCGCGTCTGTCTTCGCCGCCGCCGCCTCCACCAGACGCTTTCCGATCTCGTCCGGGTCGAGAGGGGCGAGGCCGACCTGAAGCGCCTCGAGACCGAGGGGGTACGCCCCGCACTCTCTCTCCAGGCGGCGGAGCATTCCCGGAGGCGTCGACATCGGCTTCCAGTAGCGGGCCCAGGTTCCCCAGTCGAACACCTGCACGCCGCTGAATCCCTCTTCCGGATGGGTGTACGTCGCGTCGAAGACCGTGCACCGCTTCCCCGCGCCGGCGAGGAGCTTCCAGAGCGTCGGCCTCCCGTAGAGACCCTTGTGAAACCGGCGGTATCCCTGGAGCCCGGGGACCGGCTGAACCG
>JBDRFQ010000352.1:0-17760 GCA_043818685.1 Candidatus Eiseniibacteriota bacterium | reverse complement strand
CGCGGCATCGGAGCTCGAGAAGAAGCCGTAGGAGGCGCTGAGCCCGTACTCCACGCGCCCGACCGCCCCCTCATCGGTCTTCCAGCGAATCGTCGCGCTCGTCGGTCCCACCGAAGCCGCCTCAACCTCGTCGATCGACGGGCCCTCGGCGTCCGCCTCCGTCGTGAGCGTCTGGTCCGGGGTCGCCGCCGTGTCCCCCGAAGCGGTCGCGGCCCGCGCCCGGAAATGGTAGGTCGCGCCGGGCGCGAGAGGAGCGAGACGGAGCGCATGCGAGGTCGCGTAGGCCGTCTCGGTCACCGTCGTCCCGTACGCCGCGCTGAGCCCGAAATCGACCATGCCGATTGCGGAGAGGTTCGTCACGAAGGTGATGACCGCGTCGGTGTCCGAGAGAGAGGCGAGCGTCAGCTCGGAGATGGTCGGTTCCTCCGGGAGGGTTCCAAACGCCGTCTGGAACGCGTAATCGGCGGAAACGGCCTCGTTCCCCGACGCGTCCGCCGACCTCACCTGATAGTGATACGTCGTCGCGCGCTCCAGCCCGGACAGGGTGAGCAGGTGGTTCGTGACCCTCGCCCCGTCCCCCACGCTCCCCAGCTCGTAGGAACCCGTCCGGCCGTAACGAACCTCGCTGTCCGCCTGCTCGCCTGTCGACCAGGCGATCTGGGCGGAGCTCGTCGTGACAGTTTGTACATGAATGTTCGAGAGAACCGGCGCGACCGTGTCCGCCGGAAGATCGATCGAGGCGATGTTCGAGAGCGGAGACGTGTTCCCCGCCTCGTCCTTGACTCGGAGCCCGAAGTGGCACGTTTCTCCTTCGGGGAAACCCGCGAAGACCCGGTTCTCCGGAGAGCCGGACGGGAGCGGGGCCGGCGTCGTGAGCCGCGTCGCGCTCCCCCAGCTCCCCGCGTCGATGGGATTCAGGCTCCAGCGGAGGTCGTTGGAGGTAGCCCGTCCGTCGAGGGAGTCGTCTCCGACCGCGGTCCAGGTCAGGCGCACCTCTCCGAGGCCGGGCCCCGGAGCGGCGGCGAGATCCCGAACGCGGGCCGGAGGGATCGTGTCGCCCGTGATCTCGATGGGAAGCGCCCCGACCGGTCCCGCCGCGAGCGAAGCGGCGTTCTTGTCGTCGTAGGCCTCGAGCCGGTAGTGATAGGAAGAGTCGGCGGAGAGGTCCTCGTGCCGCCAGCTCGTGGCGCCGCCGCAGTCGATCATGCGCGAGGCGGCGGGCATCGCGCGCACGCGGAGATCATCGAACCAGCCGCTCCCCTCGCCCGCAAGGGCGAGCGCGATCGCCCCGGGCCCGAGGGGAACCGGGCCGGAGTCGAGCGCGCTCAGCGTCGGGAGGCTCGGTTCGACCTGTCCGTCGGTCCAGACGGAGGCGTGAAGGAGGACCCCCTCCGCCCGATCCCATGCGCTCAGACGGAAGCGGTACCAGGTCTCCGGCTCGCGCGGGGCGAAGAGCGCGGTGTCCCCCTCCAGGGTGCTCCCTCCTTCCGCCCTGATCCGGAGGAAGCCGCCTGGGTCCACGGCGAAACGGTAGCCCTCCGCCCCCTCCTCGGATCGGAGGATGATCGAGGCGCCGGTCCCCGAGTCGATGCGAACCGCTCCGGTGACCTCCATGTCCGACCAGTCGGGCGGATCCGCCGGTGCGTAGCGCGCCGTCACCTCCGCGCTGTCCGCGTGCCCTCCGTACGCCCTCGACGCCCCGGGGATCGCGGCGACCGAGAAGAGATCAGGGGTTCCGCCCCCCTCCCACTCTTCGATCCATCCCGCCGGATCCGACCCCAAGGCCTCGCCTTCGAAGTCGTTCGCCCAAAGCAGGGTCGAGTCGGCCCGAGCCAGGCCGCTCCAGAAGAGCCGGTATCCGGCGAGATCTTCCTCCCCGCTGGCGGCCCAAGACAGATCGACGAAGCCTGTCCCCGCTTCCGCCGCGAGGTCGTCCGGCCGCGACGGGGGGGCGTTTCGCGTCGCGAACGACGCGTCGTTCGTGGAGTCCCTCGCCTCACCCACGTAGGAGACAACCTGAAAGTGAACCGTCGTCCCTTCCGCGAGACCGGAGAGCCAAGCGGCGTGCGTCCGGGACGTGTCCGACTCCGGAACGGTTGCCGACCCGTACGACGCGTCCGGCCCGTAGCGGACGAAGGCGAACGCCGCGGGATCCGTTTCCCATCGGATGAGCGCGGAGTCGGTGCCGATCGAGTCGACGGCCACGTTTCCGATCTCGACGACCGCGGGCGTGGTGGTATCCGGCGGAGTCGTGGTGTC
The DNA here is from genome assembly GCA_043818685.1 of Candidatus Eiseniibacteriota bacterium. GTDB lineage: Bacteria > Orphanbacterota > Orphanbacteria > Orphanbacterales > Orphanbacteraceae > VGIW01. The sequence goes on along the minus strand of JBDRFQ010000352.1, from coordinate 15,501 downwards.
GGGGACCGTCGCCTCGAGCACGTTGGAGAAGGGAGAGAGGTTCTGTGCTTCGTCGAAGGAGCGAAGAAGGAGAATGAACGAAGCGCCGGGCGCGAGGCCGCCGACGAGCATTGTCTGGGCGCTTCCCGCGCTCCCCGGCGCCGGCTCTCCCGTCGCCTGGCTCGCGGCGTTCCACCACGCGAGCGTGTCCGCGCCGATCGGGGTCGCGGACAGGCGGAGATCATACCCGGCGACCGTACCCGCGGCCCCGTTGTCTCCCGGAGCCGTCCAGGTCAGACGGATTTCTCCGGCGCGCGCGTCCGGACACCACGCCGCAAGAAACGACGCGAAGAGGACCGCCCAAGAAGCCGGCCCGACTCGTTTCCTCCCTCCACCTCCCACCCGAGGCCCAACCCTTCGCTGCAGGAGTCACCCCCGTTCGAGCTGAATTTTGTCTTAGGCGATCCGCTTGTGAATGACCGGTGGCGGTCTTGCGGATGCCTTCTGCAAGGGGTGTGCCGTACCGAGGAGGACCGCCGGGCCTGATGCCGCATCGTAAGGGACTGTCTTTCAATCGATTGGGAGAGTGCGGAAGGGAGGGGATCTCGCCGTGGTCAAAGGCCGAGCGGACGAACTGTTCAAGAACCCACCATGCGGCAGAAAACTTGGCGCCCCATGGGAAGGCCGAGGGCCGTCGCCCTCGCCAGCTCCCGGAGGCTCAATCAAGAGGCGTTTCGGGGAGCCCGATCTCGGCCAGGGCCGCGCGTGCATCGGGATTGCCGGGATCGAGACGAAGGACCGCCCGCGCCTCTCTCTCGGCTTCGCCTGGGCGGCCGGCGCGCGCCCAAGAGAGGGCGAGGAGACCGCGGACGATCGTGTCTTCCGGATCTCTGCGGAGGGCCTCCTCGAGGGCGGCCGCTCCTTCCGCCGGGCGCCCCTCGGCAAGGAGGATCGCCCCCTCGTAGTACGGGAAGCGGGAATCCTCGGGGAAGCGGCGCGATCCCAACCGGGCGGCCTCGGCCGCTTCGGCGCCCGAGCCCCCCTCCACGAGAGACCGGACAAGGGAGGCAAGATCCTCTTCCTTCCCGCCGCTTCCCGTGGAAGACCACTGCCGGACGTGCCGGAGCGCCGCCGGCCCGTTTCCGCGGGCCGCCTCCCCCATCGCGAGGAGGAGGGCGACCTCTTCCGCCTCCCCTCCCCGCCGGCCCGCCTCGGCGGCCGCCACGAGCGATCCTTCCGCGTCTCCCGAGAGAAGGCGGAGACGCGCGAGAAAGACCCAACCGCTCTCGTATTCCGGATCCCTCAGGACCGCCTCCTCCGCCTCCCGCAGCGCGGCGTCCTCCTCCCCCTTCTCGAGGAGGACCTGCGCGAGGTTCCGCCTTGCTCTCCCGTAGTCGGGGCGGAGGCGGAGCGCTTCTCGAAGGGTCTCCTCCGACCTCCCGAGCTCGCCCTCGGCGAAGTGGAGCTCCGCCAGCGTGACGAGGTCCTCCGGGAAGGGAGGGCCGAGTCGGATCGCCGTCTCGAGGGCGCCCCGAGCTCGGGCTTTCTCTCCCCGATCGATCCACGCGTAGCCGAGGTTCGCGTACGGTCTCGCCTTTCCGGGCGCCTTCCTCACGCAGTCGGTCCAGAGCGCCACGTCGTCGACCCAGACGCGGTTTCGAAGCGCCGTCAGGGCGCCGAGAACGAGAGAGACGGAGACAAGAGATGCGATCAGAAGACGCCTCGAGGGGACCGCCGCCGCCGCCACCCCGAGGATCGCCAGAAAGACCCCCACGGAGGGGAGATACGTCCGGTGCTCGAAGATCACGTCTCGGATCGGAAAGACAGACGACTCGACGAGGAGCGCGAGAGCGAACCAGCCGGCGCCGTAGGCGGCGAGACGGAAGCGCCGGCGGGCGAGGTAGGCGGCCGCTCCGATTCCAGCGAGGAGAAGGCCGTGGGCGAGGGTCGAGGCATCGAGCGACTCCGTCACGGGAAAATCGTGGTCGAGGGAAAGCCCGTACGGGAGGAAAAGGAGGCGGAGGTAGGCGGGCACGACACGGATCTGGGTGAGGAGGTAGGGAAGGCGACCGACCTCGGCCGTCTCTCGGCTCCCCGCTCGCATCGCCTCGGAGAGCGACTCGCCGATTCCAAGGTGGCCGGCGAGAAGGGTCGCCGGGATGACGCTCACCGCCGCGACGTGCGGGAGAACGCGAAGGAAACGCCTCGCGCCCCGTCCGCGCGGGTAGAGCAGCTCCGTGAAGGCAAGAACGAGAGGAAGGGTGAGGGCGATCTCTTTCGTGCGGGCCGCGCCGAGGGCCGCCGCCACGGAAAGAACGCGCGCGGCCGTGCTCCCCTCCCTCCCCCTCAGATAGGAGACGACGGAGAGAAGATAGAACAGTGTCGCGAGCGACGTGTAGCGCTGAACCACGTACGTCACCGAGTTGGTCGAAAGAGGATGGAGGAGGAAGAGGGCCCCCGCACCCGCCGCGATGAGGTCTCGGCGCGGAGCGCCGGCCGCGAGCCTTCGCGCGAGGAGCATCACGAGGAGACCGTTCCCGAGGTGAATGAGGAGGTTCACGATGTGGTAGGAAAACGTACGGGGGCCGGTGAGGAGCCAGTTCAGCGTGAACGTGAGGTTTCCGATCCCCCGGTTCGCGAGCAGCGCGCCGCGCGCCGCGGCCTCGAGATCGCCGATCTTCTCGTTCCCGACGATCGTGTGGTTGTCGTCGAGGTGCCAGCCGCAGCGGAAGATCCCCGCGTGCGCGAGAAGGGCCGCCGCGATCAGTACGAGAACCGCCTTGCGCATCGAGTCTCCCGCCGCTCGGGTTGTGCGCGCCCCGCCAGTCTAACGGAGCGGGGGAGTGCCGGGAAGCCCGCATCCGGGTCTGCGGGCGGGCCCCGGAAGCCGCTCACGCGCCGCGCCCGCGGGGCTCGGAGAGAGGCAACGCCCGCTTCCGCGCGCCTTTGCCCTTCTTGGAATCCCCCGGATGGACGATACTAGGAAACGGAAGCGCGGGAAATCGCATTCGCGCGGCGAGCGCGCGGGGAGAATCATGCGAAAGGCCCTCCTCATCGCCTATCATTTCCCCCCGCTGACGACGAGCGGGATGTATCGCTCTCTCCAGTTCGCGCGGCACCTTCCCGAGCACGATTGGGAGTCGGTGGTTCTCACCGTTCGTCCGGAAACGATTCACGCGCCGGGCTTTCTCGACTCCGAACCTCTCTCTTCTCTCGGCCCCGGCACGCGTGTCGTCCGCACGCGCGCGTTCGAGCCGCTGCAGTCTCTTCTCCACGCGAGGGATCGCTTCTCCAAACGGCTCCGACCGACCCGCGCCGCTGAAGGAACGAACCACGAGGCTCCCAACGGGGCGCGGACCGGCTGGCGGGACTGGGTGAGCGACCTCTTCTCCGTGCCCGACCGGCAGGCCGGATGGGTTCCGGGAGCGTTCTCCGCCGCGCTCCGGCTGATCGAAGAGGAGGAGATTTCCGTCCTGTACTCCTCCTCCCCCCCGGCGAGCGGCCACATCGCCGCGTTCCTCGCGGCCCGGTTCTCGGGCTGTCCGTGGGTCGCGGACTTCCGCGATCCGTGGGTGGCGAACCGGTTCGCCCCGGCCCGCTCGGTCGTGTGTCTCTCGCCGCTCGATTGCCTTCTCGAGGAGATGGTGCTCGCCGGGGCCGACAGGGTGATCACGAACACGGAGGAGCTGCGCGACGTCTTTCTCGGGCGCTATCCGGACCTCGCGCGGAAATTCGTGACCATTTCGAACGGGTACGACCCGGACGAAGAGATACCCCGCCCCGCTCCGGGCTCGACGCGCGGGCCCTTCACGATCACGCACGCCGGCTCGCTGTACGGGCCGCGCGAGCCCTCGGCGCTCCTGAAGGCGGTGAGCGGCCTTCTCGAGCGGGGAGCCGTCGCCCCGGATCGGCTCAGGATCCTCTTCGTCGGCAGCGTTTCCGGGGGGGAACGCTGGCGGGATCTTCTCGACTCGCCTCTTCTCTCCCGGGTCGTTCGCGTCCTGCCGAAAGTGCCCCGCGCCGAAGCCCTTCGCCTGCTCGCGGAATCGGATCTTCTGCTTCTCATTCAGACGGGAACGGATGTTCAGATCCCGCGGAAGGTTTACGAGTACATGGCCGTTGGGAGGCCGATTCTCGCGCTCGTCACCGGTGGAGCGACCGAGAGTCTCGTTCGCAGGGAGAACGCCGGGTGGGTCGTCCATCCGGACGATCCAGCGGGAATCGAGAGGACGCTTCTCGCCGCGATCGGGGGCGCGCCCGCGCCCCGCCCTCCGCATCCGGAGCGCTACGACTTTCGGCGTCTCACGGGAATGCTCGCCCGTGTTCTCGAGGAGGTCTCTTCGTGAAGCCTTGGGACGAGGGGCTCCCCCCCTCGGTTGATCCGGCGGCGGCGCGGCTCCGAGGGGAGACGATCGTCTGCTTCGGCTGGAGCGACTGGGATCCCGACTCGCAGACGTGGAATCGGGTGCTCGAGCGTCTCGCCCACCGGAACCGCGTGCTGTTCGTTCCCCCGCCCCTGGAGAGGACCGAGGTCCTCGGGAGTCGCTTCGCCCCGAACGGGAGGGGAGGGGGGATCCGCCACATCCAGGATCATCTGTACGTTTTTCGCTACCCCCGCCATCTCCCGACCTTCTACAAGCCCGGTCTTCTCGTCCGGGCGATCGAGAAGCTGCGGATCCGAACGCTCCAAAGCGCTCTCCGCGACATCGGAGGCTCAGACCCGATTCTCTATCTGCTTCACCCGAAGTTTCGCCCGTACATCGGGAAGCTCGGCGAGAAGCTCGTGGTCTATCACGTGCTGGACGAGTACGCGGGGTACATCGGAGCGAACAAGGAGCGCCTCCGCACCGAGGAGGACGCTCTTCTGGACCGGGCGGATCTCGTCTTCTGCGTCTCGCCGAGCCTCCGCGCCTCGAAGGCGGAGCCCCACCGCAACGTTCATTTCGTTCCGAACGGAGTGCCGTTCGACCGCTTCTCGCTCGCCGCGAGCGGGAACCTCGAGGTTCCCGAGGAGATCGCGGCCCTTCCCCGTCCGCGCGCCGGATACGTCGGCCGCGTTTGCGACAAGCTCGACTTTCTCCTTCTTCGCGACACGGCGCGCCTTCTTCCTGAGGTCACCTTCTGCTTTGCCGGCCCCGTTCTGGTCGTTACCCGCGAGAGCCGCGCTCTCTTCGAGGAGTGGTCCGCTCTCCCGAACGTCCGCCTTCTCGGAACGCGCCGGAGAGAGGAGATCCCGGCGGCGATCGCCGGATTCGACGTCGGTCTCCTCCCGTACGAGCTGTCGCCCGAAACCCGCCACCGCTACCCGCTGAAGCTGCACGAATACTTGGCGGCCGGAAGGCCGGTCGTCTCCGTTCCGCTCTCCTGCCTCGAGGGATTCGAAGACCTCGTGAGGGTCGCCCCTCATCCGTCCGGGTTCGCGGCGAGCATCCGCATGGCGCTTTCCGAAGGGCCCGAGGAGGCGCTGGAAAGGCGGCTCTCCGTCGCGAAGAGGCATGACTGGAACCGGATCGTCCTGCGGATCGACGGGCTGATCGGTGAGCGCCTCGGCCTCTCTACGCGGCGGGCGCGACCCCGCACTCGAGACTGATCCCCTCTCCCCGAAAGGGCGCGCGAACCGCCTCGGAGCCGAAGACCGACGCGGCGCCTGATTCAGATCTTCTTGTCCAGGATGTCGGCGATCCGCTCCGCCGCGCGGCCGTCCCACTTCTCGGGGATCCGGCCCGATTTCACGCGGCCGGCGATCGCCTCGTCCATCGCCGAGAGGATCTTCCCGCGATCCCGGCCGCACACGACGTTCGTTCCTTGCTCGACGGTGATCGGCCTCTCGGTGTTCTCGCGGAGGGTGATGCAGGGAATCCCGAGCGCGGTTGTCTCCTCCTGGATTCCGCCCGAATCGGTGAGGACGACCCGCGCCTCGGAGAGAAGACGGAGAAAGGCGAGGTATCCCTGAGGGGGAAGCGCTTCGATCGCGGGGTTCTCCATGAGGGTGCGGAGAAGGCCGAAGCGTTCGAGGCGCTCGCGGGTGCGGGGATGGATCGGGAAGACGAGCGGGAGGCTCGCCGCGCACTCCTCGAGGACTCCCGTGAGAAGCCGGAGGTCCTCCTCCCGATCGACGTTCGAGGGCCTGTGAAGAGTGACGAGGCCGTACCCTCCGGGGCCCCGCTTCGTGATCCGCGATCCGGCGAGCGCCCTCTCCCGGTTGGCGAGGAGCGTGTCGACCATCACGTTCCCGACGAAGAAGATGCGCTCGGGCTCGATCCCCTCTCTCCGGAGGTTCTCCTCCGCGCTCCTCTCCGTCGTGAAGAGGAAGTGGGCGATCTGGTCGGTCAGCACACGGTTGATCTCCTCCGGCATCTCCCGGTCGTAGCTCCGGAGGCCGGCCTCCACGTGCGCGACGAGGACGCCGCGCTTCACGGCGGTCAGCGCGCACGCGATCGTCGAGTTCACATCCCCCACGACGACGACGAGATCCGCCCCCTCGTCGTCGAGGAAGGCGTCGAAGCGCTCCATGATCGTAGCGGTCTGCCTCGCATGCGGGAGGGAGCCGACCCCGAGGTCGGCGTCGGGACGCTCCAGCCCGAGCTCGCGGAAGAAGCGGTGCGACATCTCGTCGTCGTAGTGCTGTCCCGTGTGGAGGAGGCGGACAACGAAGCGCTCCCTCTTCCGGAGCGCCCGCGCGACGGGGGCGATCTTCATGAGGTTCGGCCGCGCCCCCGAAACCAAGACGATCCGGCGCTTCCCGGAGAAGGTTGCTCCCTTCGTCATGGAGTCCTCCCCGGCGCGATCCGGCCCGTGCGGCGCGGTCGCCCTTTCCTCTTCACCCTCTCCTCCCTTGCTCACGCTCCGAGCGACCAGAGGAGGCGCGTGTCGCACCACCTTCCGCGCCGGTCGGTCATCTTGCCGTCGTGGACGTTGATCCTCGGGATGTCGAAGGGATCCCCCGCCCGTCCCCTGAGCGAGAACGCGTAGGCATATCCCTCTTCGCGCACGATCTCCACGAGGCGCGCGCTCCGGTCCCCGTTCGGATAGGCGAAGAGCCGGGGAAGCCTCCCCGTCCTCTCACCGATCGTCCGGCGCGATTCGGCGGCCTCCCGCCGGGCCTCCTCCTCGGGGATCTTCGTGAGAATCCGATGGGTCAGGCCGTGGCTGCCGATCTCGATTCCGCCGGCCGCGAGCTCGCCGAGCTCCCTCCACGAGAGAACCCGACGGTCGGTCTCGGGCCGCCCCGCCGCCTCTTCGATCCGGTCGAGCTTCTCCACCCTCTCCTTTTCGGCCGCCTCCTTCCATCGGGAAAGGAGCGCCTCCCACCCCTCCGCGTCCTCCCTCCCCGGAAGCCCCTCGCCCGTCAGATCGCGGAAGCGGGAGGCACCGAGCCGCTCGGCGGAGAGCCGGAGGCGCTCCGGCCAGAAGAGAGATCCCTCCTCCACGTGACGGACCGACGCGAAGAGCACGCCTCCGAGGCACCGTTCCCGCATCGCGGGGAACGCGTGCCGGAAGACGTCGAGCCACCCGTCGTCGAACGTGAGAAGGACGGAGGGTCTCCCGAGGGAGGCCGGGTACCCGGCGAGAAACGCGTCCGGCCCGAGAATGTCGAAATCCCCCGCGAGGCGATCGAGGAGGCGGGCGAAGCGCTCCTCGGCGAGAACCATGCCGGCCGGCGAGAGATCCGCGCCGGCCTCGCGCGGCAGGACCCGATGGAGGACGAGAACGAGCCGGTTCCCGCTCGCGCGGAGCCGGTTCGCGAGCCTGCTCCGCTCGAGCCCGAAGGCGCCGATCAGCCGGAACGCCGCATCGCGGAGAGCGATCATCGTCGTGTCGGCTCCCAAACGACGGCGCGCTCTCCGCGGAGGAACCGAATGCCCGCCACGAGAACCGCCGCGTTTGTCGTCGTGAAGAAGAGCGCCGCCTTCCCCGCCGGGCCCGCCGACCACCTCCGCGAGAAGAGAGCGGCGGCGGCGGAGAGGTAGAAGAGAGCCTGAACGGCGAAGAACACCCAATAGGGCTCGGAGGGAAGAAGCGCCGCGCTCGCCGCGAAGGCGGCGAGGAGCGCCCACGGAACCGCCCACCGGGCGCACTTGTGCGAGAGAAGCGCCCAGGAGACGAAAGGATTCCGGAGGGGGTGAAGAAGCCGTCTCTGGTACGAGAGAACGTCCATCCCGCGGAGAACCGTGCGGACCTTTCGGCGGAACTCGCCCCCCGCGGAGGGGGCCGGGAGGAACCGGCCGCGCGCCTCCGGTTCGCTCGCCACCCGCATCCCCTTCGCGATCACGAGAAGGGGAACGAGGAAATCGCGGGTGTAGCGGGGATCGGTCAGCTCGAGAAGGTCCGCGCGGACGGCGTAGAACGAGCCGCTCACGCCCACGAGAGTCCTGATCTTCCCCTCGAGGCGCCGGAGATGCATCTCGTACCGGACGTAGAGCCCCTCCCCCCAACCCGGCACGTCGTCCTCGCTCGACACGCAGCCGACCTCGGGGTCGGCGAAGGGCCGCACGATCGCCCGGAGAGAATCCCCGCCGAGGAGAATCGTCGCGTCGGTGAAGACGACGATCTCTCCGCGAACCTCCGCGAGAGCGAGGTTCTGCGCGGCCTCCTTCCCACGCCGCTCGACGGAGCGCACGAGGCGTACCCCGGACGACGCGAACGACCCGACGACCTCTTCGGTTCCGTCCGTCGATCCGTCGGAGGCGATCACGATCCTGAGCCGGTCCTTCGGGTAGTCGAGCCCGAGCAGGTTCTCGATCTTCAGCCGAATCGCGTCCGCCTGGTTGCAGACCGGAACGACGATCGTCACCTCCGGAGTCCCGTCCTCCCGGCGCACGTCTCTTCCGAAGAGCCGCGCGGAGAGAATGAGGAGCAGCGGATAGCCCGCGTACGCATAGAGGACGAGGAGGACCGAGCACCAGAAGAGCACCGCCGCCGCGCTCAACCGCACACCTCCCTCACGAGCGCCGCCGCCGCTCTTTCGTCCTCCTCGGAGACGAGCGGATGCGTGGGGAGCGTGAGCAGGGTGGCCGCAATCTCCTCGCTCCCGGGTAGGGACACCCCGCCCGCGAGGGCGGAACGGGGGAGCCCGGGGATTCCGGGAATTGGAGAGGGGTAGTACCCGGTGATCCCGAGCGGCATCCCGCGTCTGAGGATCTCGTCCCGCTTCCCGCCCGGCACACGAATCGGAAACCGAATGTAGGCCGGCGCCGTTCCAGGCCCGGGCGACGGAATCCGTACGCGCGGCGAGCCGTCGAGGAGACTCCGATAGCGGGCCGCCGCCTCTCGGCGTCGCTCGAGGCGGGCCGCCCGGTCTCGAAGGAGGCGAAGCGAGAGGGCGGCCGTGTACCCATCGATCTCTCCGAGCGGAAAACCCTCCTCGTAGATCGTCTCCCCGATCCGCAGGAGGGGGAGCCCGGCGATCCAGGCGTAGGGCCCGGGCGGGAAGAACAGACGGTGCGCGGCAGCGCGGAAGACGCGTCCGCTTCCCCGTCCACCCGCTCGCCGGGGCGGCCGCCTCTTCGCGAGGGGGCTCTCCGCGTCGACGAGAAGAACGCCGCCCCCCAGCGCGGGGAGCGACTTCCCCCGGCCGAACGAGAGGATGCCGGCCTCGCCCGCTCCCCCGACCGGCGCCCCCCCCTCTTCGGCGCCGAACGCCTGGGCCGCGTCGTCCAGGAGCCGCGCGCCCCCTTCCGCCGTGTGGCGGAGGAGGAAGCCCCTGTCGTTCGGGATTCCGAAGAGGTGGTGCGTCACGAGGGCGCCGGCCCGCGACCAGCAGACCCTCTCCATCTCTTCCCGGTCGAAATCGAGCGTCTCCGGATCGAGATCGACGGGGCGGATTCGGTAGCCGGCCCGCACCGCCGCCGCCGCGACCGACCAGCAGGTGTAGCCCCCGGCGACCAACTCGTTTCTCTCGGGCGTCTCCTCGAGGAAGAGACGGAGCGCCTCGCAGAGAGCGGCACGCCCCGAGCGCATGCTCCACGCGACCTTGCCCGGGAAGAGGAGGGTCACCGCCCTTTCGAGCGCGCGGCGCGCCGCATCGGGGCTGAGCCAGCCGGAAAGAGCCCCGCTCACGTCCGCCGCGCGGAGCGGAAGCCCCGCGGGCGGAAGGCGCCGCCTCACGTGAACGCCTCCTCGTCCGACCCGACCGCGATCCTCCTCTGAAGAAAGCAGAACGAGACCAGCACGTAGATGTGCGGATAGGTCAGCGCGGAGAGAAACGTGGAGGTCACCAGGAACCCGAGAATCGAAACGCCGGTGGCGTTCACCATGTACTCGGCGAACCTCCGCCGTTCGGGGCCCCTCTTCCCCTCCCTCCAAGTCCGGCGCAGGTCCCCCACGGACTGGAAGAAGAGCGCGCCGTAGAGGATGGCCCCCACGGTCCCCATCTCCGCCAGGAGAAGGGGAAGCGTTCCGTGCATCGCCCGTCCCCACTCTCTCCCCGCCTCCGGCAGATCGACGTACAGAGGCATGAGGAGCGAGGAATTCCCCGGCCCCACGCCGATCAGCGGCTTCTCCGCGAACATGCGGAGCCCTGCAAGCCAGAACTCGCGCCGCTTGTGGGCGGTTCCCTCGTCCGTCTGCTGGATCGTTCGGATCTCGTCGAAGTACCGGGAGGGAGCGATCAATGCGACGGTCCCGACGAGCAGAGCGAGCGCGACCGCTCCGCGGATCTTTCTTCGGCTTCTGATCCAACAAGCGATCAGCACGGCGGCGATCCCGACGAACCCTCCCCGGGACATCGTGAGCATGATCGTGATGAGGAAGAGGAGGGCAATGAACCCCCAGAGGGTCTTTTTCGCCGCGCCGCGGCTCGATGCGGCCGCGAAGTACGCGAAGGGGAAGATCACGTTGATGGCCAGGGCGAAGTCGTTTTGGTCCCCGAGAAAGGCCCCCCCCACTAATCCCAGCGTTCCCCGCCCGCCCGCGAGCAGAAACTCGGTGATCCCCTTCACGCAGAGAACGACGTGGACGGCGACGAACACGGCGATCAGCCGGCGCATCCGGGAAGGAGTATCGACGTAGTTCACCGTGAGCAGGAAGAACATCACGATGGTGCCCATGACGCGAAACTCCTGAAACGCCCAGAAGTTGTTGCGGGAGGTGATGACCGAGACGGCCATGAAGACGAGGAGGATCGCCAGGGTCGTCGCCTGGCGGGGCCACACGATCGAGTGCTTCGGGTCGCGAATCACGCGAGCGAGGAGAACGAGAAAGAGGCCGGCGTTCGCGAGGAGCGGAACGCGAACCGCCTGAAGACCCGGGAGGAACTGCTGCGGGCGGAGGTACTCGAGCACGAAGATGAGGAGAACGCCGTGGTACGGCCTGCGAAGCACCGCGAGCGCGATTGCGACGAGCGGCACCACGGAGACCGCCGCCGCGAACCCGATCTCCGGCGGAAGAAAAAGAAGCACGGAGGCGACGCCCGCCGCGACGAACACCCCGAGGAAGACGAGGATCTTCCAGGTCCCCCCTCCCGTCCGCCGGCCGAAGCCGCGCCGCCCGATGCCCCCGAAGTCGCTCACGGGATCCTCCGCACGAGAGCAGGGCCGATCCGGTTCGCGATCGGCAGGGGAAGGCGTTTCCAAGCCTCGACCGCCCATCGGAGGCGCGGGCTCGCCGTGCTTCGCTCGGGCACGTCGCGGACGCGGAGCAGCGCGTAGTGCCAGAAGCAGGGGCGCTCCTCGGCGCCCCACTGCGCCTTGAAGCGGTGGGTCCCGCTCCCCCGGGTGGAGCGGCCGAAGTCGAACCGGCGTGCCCCGAGGGCGTGCGCCGCCCGCAGCGCGGTCCAGTAGAGCATGTGGTTCGGACAGAGGGGGAAGTGGCTCCGGAGGGAAGAGGCGCTCGGAACCGCCGCGGTCTCGCCGTGCCGGAGGAGCACGGCCCCCCCGACCGGCCGTCCTTCCAGGCGGACGAGGACGATCCGGGCGCGCTCCCCGAAGCGGCGGAGGATGCTACGGAAGAAGCCCTCCCCCCACACGGGCACGCCGATGTCCCGCATGTTCCTGGAGAAGACCCCGTAGAACGCTCCGATCCCCTCCTCCCCCGTCGTCTCCCCCTCGAGCCCGGACCGTTCCGCCTTGCGGACCTGGTTGCGCACCTTCGCGTCGAAGGCCTTCCACATTTCAGCCGGATCGTCGAGCCGAAGGATGAGGGTGATCTTCGAGGCGCGAACCGGCCTCGGCTCGGGATATTCGTTGAATGCTCGAATTTCCACGTAGGAACATCGCTCCTCCCTTCCGATCTCCACCGCGCGCCGAAGGAGGGCGTCCCTCGTCTGTTCATCGTCCGCGAGAGGGCCGGCCGCGTCGAGCCAGGGGAGCGACACCAGCGCCCGTCCCCCGAACAGGCCGGCCACCCGGACCAGCGGGAGGACCCCCTGAAAAACCCCCGCCTCCTCGGCGACGAGATACCGCGGAACGTGGCCGAGGCTCTCCTGGAGAACGTCCCGCCACTCGGCGCGGTGGCCGAGAAGGCCGAGCGGCCTCGCGTCGACGAACCGGTTCCATTCCTCCTCCTCCCCGCGATCGAGCAGGCGGAGCTTCATCACTCGAGAACCTCAAGCACGCTGTAGTCCCGGCTCTCGCGCGAGTGAGTGAAGATGATCATCTCTCCGATGAGGCCGATCGAGATCGTCTGAACACCGAGCACCATCAGGAGGATGCCGAGGAGGAGGAGGGGCCGCCCCGCGATTCCCTGCTGGGCGAACACGCGGACGACGAAGAGGTACAGCGTGATGAGGAGGCCGGGGAGGAGAAGGACAATCCCGAGAATCCCGAAGAAGCGGAGCGGCCTCTTCGTGAAACGGAGGAGGAAGTAGAGCGTCAGCACGTCGAGCATCCGGTTGACCCAGACCATCGGCTCGAAGCCGACCCGGCCCCGCCCGGTCTGCTGCGGCCATTTCCCCTCGATCTCCATCTGCGCGACCCGATACCCGCGTCCCACTGCGAGGATCGGAAGAAAGCGGATCATCTCCCCGTAGATGGCGGTCTCCTCGGCGACCTCCCGCCGCAGAGCGCGAACCCTGCTCGTGAAGTCCCGGAACGACACGCCGGTCGCGCGCCGGGCGAGCCACCGGTAGACCGAGAGGGGAATGCGCTCGAGAAGCGAGCCGGCCCTGCCGGAGCGGCACCCGACCACGAGGTCCGCTCCCGCGCGGATCTCGGCGAGGAGGGCTCGCATTTCTGCCGCCGTTACGGGCGTCCCTGCCGGGATCGTCAGGAGGATGCCGCCCCTCGCGTGCGGGAGCGCCGCGTCGAGAGCGATCGCCTCTCCGAAACGCCGCGCGAACCGGAGGACCTTGAGCGGCGCGGGACCGTTCCCGTACTCCGCGCTCCACTCGGCACCCCGCCCGGTCCCGTCGTCGAGAAGAAGAACCTCGTACTCCTCTTCCCGCATCGCCTCGTGGATGGTCTCGACGATCTCGCCGAGCCGCTGCGTGGCGTAGGGGAGGTAGACAAGCACCGAGCAGCCCGCGCGCGCCGTTCTCCCCGCCGCCGCGCTCATGGGCGGCTCCCTCCGACGAGGCGCGCCAGCCGTCTCTCGCGCTCTCCGGTCGCGGCGACGAGCTCCGCGAACCACCCGAGGGAGAGGAGGAAGAACGAGAGGAAGAAGAGGAGGAACGTCGCCCCGGGAAGGACGATCATCGGTGCTCCGGCCGGCCTCTCGATGTAGGCGATCGCCGTCCACATCCCGCACGCGATTCCGAGAAGGGCGAACGGAAGCGCGAGGGCCCCGAACCAGCGGCGCGGGCGGGTCGAAAAGTGCAGGATCATCTGCAGCGCGAGAAGATCGATGAGGACCTTCCCGATCCGGGAGAGGCCGTACTTCGACCGGCCGGCGCGCCGAGCGTGGTGGCGGACGACCACCTCCGCGGTGCGGGCGCCGGTGAGGGACGCGAGGGCGGGAAGGAACCGGTGCGTTTCCGCGTAGAGGGGAAGGCGTTCGAAGACGCTCCGCTCGTACGCCTTCATCGTGCATCCGAAGTCGTGGATCGGGACTCCGGAGAGGGATGCGATCAGGCGGTTCGCTGCCGCCGACGGCAGCCGGCGCGTCAGGAAGGGCTCCTTGCGGTCCCTCCGCCAGCCGCTCACCACCTCGTACCCCTCGTCCATCTTCCGGAGAAGGACCGGGATGTCGCGCGGATCGTTCTGGAGATCGCCGTCCATGGTGACGACGCGCCGCCCGAGCGCGTGGTCGAAGCCCGCGGCGAGCGCGGTCGTCTGGCCGAAGTTCCTCCGGAGGCGGACCACCCTCACCCGCGGGTCCCCCCGCCGGATCTCGGCGAGCGCCTCCCCCGTCCCGTCGCTCGATCCGTCGTCGACGAAGAGAATCTCCCACGAGAGCCCGAGGCCTTCGAGGACCGGAAGAGCGAGGGAGTGGAGAGGGCGGACATTCGCCTCCTCGTTGTAGACGGGAACGAGAACCGAGAGATCGACCGCGCGCGCGGTCGCGTCGTCGGACGGAATGGACACGGTTCGGGGCTCCCACTCGAGGCGTGCAGGAGGCGGCGCTACTCTTTCCGCCGGTACCCGTAGTACTTGTAGCTGTAGTAGTACGGCAGCACGCCCTTCGAGTTGTTGATGACGACGCCCGCGAGCGGCGCGTTCACATCCCTCAGGATCTCGGCCCCGCGCGTCACCACGTCGCGCGGCGTCTTCCCCGCCATGACGACAAGAAGGACCGAGGCGACGTGGGTGCTCAGGATCATCGTGTCGCTTACCGCAAGCAGAGGAGGCGAATCGACGACCACCATCGCGTAGCGTTCCTCGAGCGCCTCGAAGAGGCCGCGAAGCTGCGGAGGATCGAACAGCCCAGACGGCGAGCGCATCATCCGCCCGCTGGTCAGGATGTCCAGGTTGGCCAGGCTGGTCCGCTTCGGAAGGCCGTCCATCTTCGCCGCGCCCTGGAGGAACTCGGAGACCCCGCCTTGCATCGGAAGACCGTAGAGGCGGTGGATCCGCGGGCGATGAAGGTCCATGTCGACGAGAACGACCTTTCCCTCGTCCTGCCGCGCGATCGTGAGGGCGAGGAAAGCCGCGGTCGTCGTCTTCCCCTCTTCGTGCTTCGAGCTCGTCAGCAGGAGCGGGAAGAACGGCTTCTCCTGCATCCTGTACTTGAGGCGCGAATACAGCCTCCGGAACTCGATCGCGCTCGGCGCCTCCGGGTCGTAGTGATCGAGAATCGGCACTCCGTTCACGTTCACGGCGCGACCTCCCCGCTCGGGCTCCCGTCTTCCGCGGCGGTCTCGGCCGTCCCGTTCCGGCCCTCTTCAGGCGGCTCGACCGCTTCCCCTCCGCGGCTCCGGTAGAAGAGGAACCCGGCGAGCGCCACGACCAGGGCCGCTCCGACCACGCCCACGAGCCATCCGGTCCCGTAGCCGCGCCGCCGCTTCTTGGGCTCGAAGCGGTACTCGATGAAGGGGATCGTCCCGAGGATCGGCGCCCCGACGATTTCCTCCGCGTCGTGGACGTCCTTCACGGACGTATCGAAGTACTCACCGATCATCATGGCAGCCGCCCCGAGCGCCACGCCGAG
>JBDRFQ010000351.1:0-2485 GCA_043818685.1 Candidatus Eiseniibacteriota bacterium | reverse complement strand
ATCGCGACGACGAGCCCGAGCCCGGTTGTGGCCATCGCCACGCTGATCCCCGCGGCGAGCGCCGCCGTCCGCTGGGCGGCCGGGACGTTCGCGAGCGCGTCGAAGGCCATGATGAGCCCGACGATCGTGCCGAGAAGCCCGAGCAGCGTCGCGATGTTCGCCGAGACCGCGAGGAGCGGAATGCGCCTGTGCACGAGCGGAATCTCGCCGAGGTATGCCTCGTCGAGCCGGTTCTGCATCTCCTCCTGCCGGTGGCCGTGGCGGATCCCGAGAACGCTCCTCGCCACGCGGCCGAACGGGGTCCGGCTCCGCTCCGCCACCGCCCGCGCCTCTTCCATCCGCTGCTCCTTGACCAGGCGCGCCACGTGATCGAAGAGATCCCGGTCACCGCGCGAGGCGCGGATGAGGAAGAACGCCTTCTCGGCCGCGACGGTCACGGCGAACGCGCTGACGAGCAGAATCGCCCACATGAACGGGGCGCCGACGCCGGAGAAGGCGTTCCCGGCGAACTGAAGCAGCCGGGTGATCTCTCCGACTGGAGCGGCGGCCGCCTCCGTCCCCGCGGCGAGGGCGGCGCCCTCCGCCGCCGCGCGGCCCGCGAGAAGACAAACCCCGGTGAGGGCGATCCGAATCGGTCTCTTCATGACGGTCACTCCCTTCGCGCGAACCGGGCCGGAGGCCCGCTCATCGCAGGTTCAAATCCACGAGACGTAAAGTTTCCTTCTCGAAACCCGCCTTGTCGACCGGCGGAAGCCAGTCTTCGGGAAGACCCCGCCGGAGAGGGAAAAGCTCGTAGAGAAGACCGCCGGTCCTCTCCCGGATAAAGAGGGTCGAGGGGCTCGGTACCCTCCCCTCGATCTCAAGTCTGTCGAGGTCGATCTCCTGCCGGCGCGGCGTCTCCTCCGGGGAGCCCGGAGAGGCCGCGCGGACGGAGACGGCGAGCGAGAGGAGGAGAGCGGCGAGAATGAACGATCTCACGGGATTCCTCCTTCTTCGGAGCGCGGGTCTCCGCCCGTCCGGCAGGAGACGTCCGCGGAAACGACCTCGGGGGCGGCGCCGGGGAGCGAAAGGAGCCAGCTCGCCGCCCGCGCCTCGAACGCGAGCGCCTTCTCCTCGACCAGGGACCGGTAGAGCGCGAGGTCCTCCCCCGCCAGGTCGGTCGGTTCCGGCGCCCGCCGGAGAAGCTCGGCCCCCTCCTCGAGCGACTCCGCCGCTCGGAGAGCGAGAGCCGTCCGGGCCGTGCTCCGGGCGTTCTCCCCCTCGACCGCCTCCTGCCTGATCAGGAGCTCCGCGGCCACGCCCCACTTCTCGTCGGCCCGTTCGATTGCCTTGAGAGCGGCTCCGAGCCTCTCCGCATACGCGTCCGGATCGTCGATTCCGGCCGGAGGAGGAGGAGGCGACGCTCTCCGATCCCCCTCCCCCGCTTCGATCAGCGTGTCCGCGAGATCGGCGTAGAGCCCGAGGCGGCGGCGACCCTCCTCGCCCGCGGAGAGGAAGAGGATCGCGGCGTCGCCGAACGAGGACTCGACGAGCGAAACGGCGGGGATGCGCCCCGCTTCCCACTCGCGGAGGAGGGCGGTCCTTCCGTACCGCTCGAGGATCTCGCCCGCCTCGCGCGCGGCCGTCTCGGTGGTCCCCTCGAAACGGAGCGCGATCGCCGAGCGGTAGAGGCCGATCCGCTCCTCGAGGAGAAGCCCCGCCTTCTTCCCGGAGCCCCCGCGCCGCCAGCGCCCGACCTCCTCGCCCCACGCGCTTTCCTTTGCCCGTGAAAGACCGATGTACGCCTTCGCCGCGTGCGCTTCCTCCGCCGCGCCCCCGGCCTCTCCCGACTCGAACGCCTCGACCGCGCGCGCGAGCCGGTCGGCGGCGCGCTTCGCGTCGCCGGCGGAGAGCCACGCGTTCCCCGCCCGCGAGAGAAGCTCGACGGTCCTCTCCCCGCCCCCCTCCTCCCCGGCGCGGTCGAACGCCTCCGCCGCCTTCCCGCTTCCCCCCTCCTTCTCGTAGAGGAGGCCGAGCCGGTAGAGGGCTTCCGAGGCGGGCGGGGTCCCCGCGCCGGTCACGGCCGCCATCTCGAGGGCGTTGCGCGCCGCCTCGTTCTCGCCGGCCCTCTCGAACGCCGCCCCGGCCCCGAGGAGGTTCTCGACCCGCGGGAGGACCCGGTACGCGGCTTCGTGAAGGCGAGCGGCGAGCGGGTCGCGCCGGGCGCGAGCCGCCTCCGCGGCGGCCGCGGTGAGGGCGGCCCGGACCTCCTCGCTCCCCTCTCCCCGCGCGGCGGCGCTGTCCGCGAGGGCGAGGACCTTCTCCGGCGCGTCGAAGCGGGCCCGGCATGCCGCCTCCCGCAGAAGCGCGTCTCTCGCCGTCCCGGTCGCCCGGTACTCGCGGAAGACGCGCGCGTGGGCCTCCGCCGCCTCGGCCCAGCGCCCCTCCTTCTCGAGATCCTCGGCGAGGAGGAAGCCGCTCGCCGCGGCCCGCTCGAGGCGATCGG
>JBDRFQ010000350.1:0-2762 GCA_043818685.1 Candidatus Eiseniibacteriota bacterium | reverse complement strand
CGGGAGGGAGGCGGGGTTCGACGAGGGGAACGGGATCTGCGAGGACTCCCGGTTCAGGCCCCGCTGCTCTTCCGTCATCCGCTGCATCTGCTGCAGCCCCTCCTGGCCCTGGCTGTTCGGGTTGTTGCACGAGGAGCTGTGGCTCTCCTGGGAGCGGAGGAGCTCGATGACCGCCTGGTTGATGTCGCGCATCGCCTCGTCCGAGCGCGTCCGCGCCAGGTCCATCCGCCCCTCCTCGAAGCGCCCCGCCGCGTCCTCCGCCTTGAGGCGCCCGCGCCTGAGCATGTCGAGGACGAAGGAGGAGAGCTCGGGGACCTCCCTGCCGACCTCGTGGATCTTCTCCATCACACGTCCGAGCCCCGTCGAGATCTCGAGCTCCCTCTCGGCGAGGCCGCGGCGCGTCTCGATCGAGGCGTTCCGCCTCGCCCCCTCCGCCGCCGAAGCGACCGCCTCCTGCCGCTCCGAAAGATAGAGGAGATCGAGGATGCTCTCGCCGAACGCCGCCTGCGCCTTCTGCCGCGAGGCGCTGCACATCATGGCCACCTGCTCCGAGAGCCGGAAGGCGAGATCGAAGAGGTCGTTTTCCGCTTCGCGCTGCTTCTGGGCGCCCTGGTTCTTCTGCCCGGCGCGGAGGCTCTCGGCCGCCTCGTTCATTTTGGAAGCGGTTTGGTTCTTCTCGAGCGCCGCGTGGATCTCCTCGAGCGTGCGGGAGAGCTCGGGCGAGGTCTCGTCGGCGCGGCGGCCGGTCTCCTCCATCTCGCGCCCCATGCGCTCCAGTTCCTCCCTGAGCGCCGTCTCCTCCTCCGCTCGTTCGGCGAGCTCGCTCGGATCGGACGCCTCCGACCGCTCGCGGAGATCCCGCTGCTGCTCGGCGAGCCGCTGGAGCGCTGCCGCGATCGCGTCCGCGTCCTGGAGGTCTTTGAGTCTCTTCAGCATCTCGATCGCGCGGTCGAGCCTTTCGAGGAAATCCTCCTGCGTGAGGTTCAGCTCCTCCGAGGCGGCCCGGATCTCCTCCGGATCGAGGTTCCTCATCGCGTTCTGAAGCTCCTGCATCGCCCGCCGCATCTCGTCGGTGGCGACCTCGTTGAGGAGGCGGTTGAGCTCGAGCATCCGATCGAGCGTCTCGGGGGTGATCAGCCGGTTCTCCTCGAGGGTCTCGGCGGTCTTCTCCATCTCCGAGGAGACCTCGCGGAGGGACTCCTCGATCTTCTTCTGCCTCTCGAGAATCCCCTCGATCTTCTTCTTCTCCTCCCACGAGACATCCTCGCTCTTGCGAATCTCGCGGGCGAGCTCGTCGATCGTCTCCTCGAGATCGCGTCCCTCCTCGTAGATCTCCTCCAGATCCGCGATCTCCGAGTCGCGCTCCCCCGTCACCTCGGCGAAGATGTCCGCGAGGGAGGGCATCCGGATCCGGCGAATCTCGCTGAGCCCGCGCTTCGGCCCGCGGACCGAGTCGTTGTCCCACACCTCGAGATACCAGGTGACGACATCCTGGGGGAAGAGATTGAGATCGGAAAGGTCCCACTCGCGCTCCCTCTCGATCTCCCTCACACGCGCGCGGGTTTCGAAGAGCGCGATCTTCCGCTCCTCCTCCTCGTCCCCCTTGCGGTACACGAGGTTCACCTCGGTCACGCCGTGGTCGTCGAGCGCGGTGAAGCCGACGACGATTCTCATGTCCTGGCCGAGCTCGAGGTCTCCCTCGGGACGATCGATCCGGACGAACGGCTTCTCGTCTTCCACCGGCGTCACCTGGTAGAGCACGGGATCGGCGTTCTCTCCGCCCTCCTCGTCCACGACGCGCACGCGGTAGGCGAACCGCTTGTCGACCGTGAACGAGCCGGTGAGGGCGGAGCCCTCCGGCACGAGCGGAAGCGGCGCCTCCCCCTCCCTCTCGAGGCGCCCCTCGCGGACCGGCTTGTTCGCCGCCACATCGAGACGCACCTCCGTCCCGTAGAGCGCGTTCACGTTCCCGTGGTTCTCCCGAACGGTCTCTTCCGGGAGGCCGGTGTACGAGGGGAAGCAAAGCGTGTAGGCGATGTCGGTGAGGACGGGCGGCCGTCGGACCGCGATCGCGAACCAGGGGCTCTCCCCCCCCTCGAAGCGGACGAGGTAGCGGGCGTTCTCGTCGAGGGGCGGGATCGCCGCCTCGAACACACGCCCCTCGCCGGGGCCGGAGCCTTCCGCCATCGGAAACGCCTTCGCCTCCCCTTCTCCCTCCCTCACGAGAAGGAGCGCCTCGTCTCCGCGATATCTCGCAAAGCGCGCCTCGACCGGAACGATCTCCCCCGCCTCGACCCGGCAGTCGCCCGGGCGGACCTCGAGGCCGATCCTCTCCGCGTGGCGCGCGCGCCCGCCGGGACCGACGAGGAGGAGGACGTCCGCCGCGCGGTCCGGCACGGCGAGAAAGAGGGCGGCGGCGATTCCCGCGAAGAGCGGAAGGGCGAGAAGGGCACGCCGGAGCCTCTCCGCGCCGACGACGCTCCTCTCCCGAATCGCCTCCGACTTGGCGAGCGCGTCGGCGACGAGCGCGTCGATGAGCGCGATCGAGTACCCGAACCGGGTCTCGTCTCTTCGCCTCCAGAGGTCGAGCGCGCCGCGGAGAAGGTCTCCCGCGAGAGAGGGGTTCCGGCGCTCGATCTCCGCGGCGATCCACTCGAGCCGCGGCCGGCGGCGCCAGAGAAGAACCGCCTCGCGCCCGACGAAGAGAAGGAGCGCGAGAAGCGAGACAATGCCCCCGGCGCGGAGAAGCGTAAAGGAGGAGG
>JBDRFQ010000349.1:0-4078 GCA_043818685.1 Candidatus Eiseniibacteriota bacterium | reverse complement strand
ACGTCTACCGGCACGAAAAGACCCTCGAGGGTCTCTCTCCCGGTTCCCTCTTCCACTTCCGGATCCACTCGGCGGACCCGTGGGGGAACGAAAGCGTTTCCGCGGACTTCACCTTCACCACGATCGACGCCGGGGATCACGTCGCGCCCGTGATCGAGAACATCCGGGCGGAAGAGGCGAGCGACTCGTGCGTGACGATCGCGTGGGAGACGAACGAACCGGCCGACGCGCAGGTCGAGTACGGTCCCGGGATCCCCTACGGCCTCGCGACGCCTCTCGAGCACTCCCTTGCCGGGGAGCACCGAATCACTTTCTGCGGGCTTCGTCCGGACAGCGAGTACCATTTCCGCGTCCTCTCGCGGGACGCGGCCGGCAACCTCGCCGCCTCCGGCGACGACACCTTCACCACCTTGCCGGGAGAGGAGCCGGAACTGCCGGTGATCTCGAACGTCCGGTTGGAGGAGCGGGCCGCGACCGGCGTGACCGTCGCATGGGAAACGGACCGCGCGGCGATCGGGCAGGTGGAGTACGGGCCGGACATCTCCTTCGGCGCCTTCAGCGCGGCCGAGACACACCCGCGAGAAGCGCATGCCGTCCGCATCGAGGGGCTCGTTCCAGGTGTTCTCTTCCACTTCCGCGTCCGCTCGTGGGAGCGGGGAGGAGCGCACGCGACCTCCCCGCCCGACACGTTCCGCCTCGCCGCCGATACGGATGTCGTTCCGCCCGTGATTCTCGACATCGCCGTCGCCGCGCTCTCGGACACGTCCGCGGAGATCGAGTGGACGACCGACGAGCCCGCCGACGGGCGCGTGGAGTACGGCGCGAGCTCGTCGTATGATCGCTCGACCCCGGTCGACACGTCCCGCTCGACGCTGCACCGCGCGCGGATCGGCGGGCTCCTGCCGGCGACGGCCTACCACTTCAGGGTGCTCAGCGCGGACCGCGCGGGGAACCTCGCCCTTTCCTCCGACGGACAGTTCACGACTCATGGAACGATCGATACTCTTCCGCCGCGGATCGACGGGCTCGCGATTCAGGAGCTCGGAGGGGGATCGATTCGCGCGACGTGGAGCAGCAGCGAGCCGAGCCGCGGCCGTCTCGACTACGGCCTCGACCAGGCCGTCGCGCTCTCGACGGCGCAGGGGGCCGCGTATGCGGTTCTGCACCAGACGGACGTCCACGGCCTGGCGCCGGGCTCCCGGTTCTACTTCCGAGCGGCGGGGACGGACGCAGCGGGGAACGAGGGACGCTCGGGGATCCTCTCGCTCGTCGTGGGGGCCGATCCGGACACGGTTCCCCCGAGGGTCGCCGGGGAGCTCCATGTCCGTCCCGGCATCCGCGACGTCGTCCTCCTCTGGGGGACGGAGGAGCCGTGCAACAGCGTGGTCGAGTACGGCCCGGACACGACGTACGGCCGCACGGCGGAGGAGGAAGGGTACCTTCTCAGCCACTCCCTGACCCTCACCGGGCTGGCCGCGGAGGCGACCTATCATTTCCGCTTGACGCTCCGCGACCTGGCGGGGAACACGGCCGTGTGGGAGGGGAGCTCCTTCACCACCCTCGCGGACACGGCGGCCGTGGCTCCCTCCGTCGTCTCGCGCGTGCTCGAGCGAGCCGCCTCGTCGTACGCGGTGATCGTCTGGTCGACCGATCTCCCGTCGATCGGGCAGATCGAGTACGGGACGGGAAGCGCATGGAACCGCGCGACCCCGCTCTCTCCGGCGTTCGCGACGACACATCGCGACACCCTTCCGAACCTTCATCCATCGACGCTTTATCGCTACCGCGTGCGCGGGCTCTCTCCCGAGGGTCTCCTCTTCAGCGCGCCTCCGGACAGCTTCCGAACCGCGGACGACGCATCCCCGCCGCCTCCCCCCAAGATCCGGACCGCGACGGAGGCGGACGGGAAGGTGAGCCTCTTCTGGCAGCCGGACCCGGAGGAGACCCCGCAGACGGTTGTCCTCCACCGGCGCTTCCTCCCCGGCGGCGAGTGGACGGCGGTCTGGGTCGCCTCGGGGACCGACACGCTCTATGTCGACGTGCTCCCCGCGAACCTCGCGGGTGTGTCGAAGGCGCAGTACTACCTCGAGGCGTTCGACGCGTACGGGAACCGGTCGGTCGGGGAGACGGTGGAGGTGGATCTCTCGCTCGCCGTGGCGGCCGGCGTTCCCGCCTTCCGGCTCCTCCCGAACCGCCCGAACCCGTTCAACCCGACGACGTCGATCCCCTTCGAGCTCCCTTCGAGCCCGGCGGGGAGCTACCCGGTTCGCATCGCGGTCTACAACTCCGCGGGGGAGGAGGTGCGTCTCCTTCTCAACGAAACGCTTTCGTCCGGAACGACGAGCGAGGTCCTCTGGGACGGATCGGACTACCGGGGGAATCCGGTCGCCAGCGGGCTCTACTACTGCCGCTTCGAGGCGGGGTCGTACGCCGAAACCCGCCGCATGACGTTGATTCGCTGATCCCGGCCTGTGCTTCCCCGCTCTTGACGCTGCGCGGTCTTCAATTCCGGAGCTCGGGTCCGGGATCTGCTCTGCTTTCGAGAGCCGAGAGACGGGCGTCAGGCCGGGCAGGAGGCGGAGAGTCTCGTGAGCCGTGCAGGAATCGAACCTGCGACTTCCTGCTTAAAAGGCAGGTGCTCTACCGGCTGAGCTAACGGCCCACGTCGAGAGGATTCTAGGGCGCCACGCGGGGGGAATCAACCCCGGCTTCCGATCGAGCAGGAAACGGATTGGTCTCTCTCCGGTCCTGTGGAGACGAGGACGACCGGCGCCCCTGCCTCGTAGGCGATCCGCTCCGCATAGCGCACGAGGTTTTTCGGGAGATCCTCGAGGCGTGACGCACCGGCCGGGATCTCCTCCCACCCGGGCCACTCCTCGTAGAGCGGACGGACCCGCCCGAGCGCGGCGGGGGAGAGGGGAGGGTCGTCGATCCTCTTCCCGTCCAGCTCGTAGGCGACGGCGACGGGGACCGCCTCTCTCCCCGAGAGGACGTCCGCCTTCGTGAGAGCGATCCCCGTGATCCCGTTCCATCGGACCGCGGCGCGGAGCATCGGAAGGTCGAGCCACCCGCAACGGCGCGGCCGTCCGGTGGTCGTCCCCCTCTCGGCGCCCCGCTCGCGAAGGAGATTCCCCTCCGCGCCCGTGAGCTCGGTGGGGAAGGGCCCCGCCCCGACGCGCGTCGCGTACGCCTTGGCCACGCCGATCACGCGCTCGATCCGCGAGGGACCGATCCCGCATCCGACGCAGGCGCTCGCCGCGAGCGTGCTCGACGACGTGACGTAGGGGAACGTCCCGGCGTTGACATCGAGATGGGTTCCCTGAGCCCCCTCGAAGAGCACCCGCTCTCCGCGCCCGATCGCCGCATCGAGCGCTCGGGAGAGATCGCCGAGGAGAGGCCCGATCGCCTCCCTCCATCTCCGCCACTTGTCGAGAACGGGAGCGAGATCCAATGTCTCCGCGCCACGAACCTCGAGACGGCGGTTCGCGCCCTGGTGAAACCTCGCGAGCTTCTCCTCGCCGTCCGGCTCGAGAAGGTCGGCGAGCAGCAGCCCCTCCCGCCCAACCCGGTCGACGTACGCGGGCCCGATCCCGCGTCCGGTCGTACCGATGCTCGCCCCGAGGCGTGCCGTCTCCTCGGCCCGGTCGAGCGCGGCGTGATGGGGGAGGAGGAGGGCGGCGCGCCCGCTCACGAGAAGGCGCTCCCTGACAGAGACGCCGCGCGCCTCGAGAGCCTCGATCTCCCCGAGCAGATGGTCCGGGTCGACCACCATCCCCCACCCGAGGCCGCAGCGAACGCCCGCGCGCACCGCGCCGGAAGGGAGGAGGTGGAGGGCGAAGCGCTCGGTCCCGACGCGGATCGTGTGCCCCGCGTTGGCGCCCCCCTGGAAGCGGACCGTCCAGCAGGCGTCGGCGGCGAGGAAGTCGATCACCTTCCCCTTCCCCTCGTCCCCCCACTGCATGCCGACGACGACGACGGCGGACATCAGCGCCCCCACGCCTCCTGCGCCGCCGCCACCGCGGCGCCGGGCTTCGCCTGGAAGCCGAGAGAGGCGAGCGCCGCCTCGAGGTATCCGAGG
>JBDRFQ010000348.1:0-2056 GCA_043818685.1 Candidatus Eiseniibacteriota bacterium | reverse complement strand
CTACGTTGAGGAAGCGGCGACGGAAGGGAGGCCTCGCAGGCCGCGATCTGCAGCCGCAGCAGGAAACGCGTGCATCATCCAGGCTAGCCCCCGGCGCCCGGCCGGGAGCGGATCCCGCCGGGGCAGGCGAAGGAGCGGTTTCTGGACGAGCCGGACGGCCTCTACCGCAAGCGCGTGAACGCCTGGTGCCTTTACGACTGGGCGAACTCAGCCTTCGCCACCACCGTGATGGCGGCGATCCTCCCGATCTACTTCTCCACCGTCGCGGCCGGCGGTCTCCCCGGCGCCCGCGCCACCGCCGCCTGGGGGCTCACCTCGTCGATCTCCCTCGCCCTCGCCGCGATCCTCTCCCCCGTCGTCGGCGCCGCGGCCGATCTCCTCGGGCGCCGCAAGACCTTCCTCCTCGTCTCCGCCGCGGCGGGAATCGCCGCGACCGCCCTCCTCGCGACCGTGGGGGAGAACCAGTGGCCGCGGGCGTCCCTCTTCTACGTCCTCGCGCACGTGCCGTTCGTCGTCTCGTTCGTCTGCTACGACTCCCTGCTCCCCCACGTCGCGCGCCCCGGCGATCTCGACCGGGTCTCGGCGCGCGGGTTCGCCGTCGGCTACGTCGGCGGAGGTCTCCTCCTCGTCCTCAACGCGGCCATGGTTCTCTTCCCGTCCTTCTTCCACCTCTCGTCGCCCGCCGCCGCCATGCGCGCTTCCTTCCTCACCGTCTCGGCCTGGTGGGCGATCTTCACGATCCCCCTCGCTTGCACCGTGCCGGAGCCGCCGCGGGGCCACTCGGACTCCCGCGCCTCCCTCGCCGCGGTCCCCGCCGAGACGTTCCGGAGGCTCGCGGAGACGTTCCGGGAGATCCGCTCCCACCGAGAGGCGTGGATGTTCCTCGTCGCCTTCTGGCTGTATGCGGACGGAATCGGGACGATCGTCAAAATGGCGACCATCTATGGGTCGGAGGTCGGCATCGGCAGAAACGACCTCATCGGGGCTCTCGTTCTCGTGCAGTTCGTCGGCGCCCCCTTCTCGATCCT
Organism: Candidatus Eiseniibacteriota bacterium; assembly: GCA_043818685.1. Classification (GTDB taxonomy): domain Bacteria; phylum Orphanbacterota; class Orphanbacteria; order Orphanbacterales; family Orphanbacteraceae; genus VGIW01. The sequence continues at coordinate 1,028 of JBDRFQ010000348.1, read as the reverse complement.
CTTCGGGAGGGCGGCGAAGAGGATCGGCGCGCGCTCCGGGATCTTCATCGGCCTCGCCGTCTACGCCCTCCTCTCCGTCGGGGCGTTCTTCCTCACCGAACCGTGGCACTTCTGGCTGATCGCCTTCTTCGTCGGGACCGTTCAGGGGGGGACGCAGGCCCTCTCCCGCTCCTTCTTCGCCTCCCTGACGCCGCCGGAGAGGAGCGGCGAGTGGTTCGGGTTCTTCAGCGTGAGCCTCCGCTTCGCGGGGATCGTCGGCCCGCTTCTCTTCGTCCTCGCCGGACGCCTCACCGGGTCGAGCCGCCCGGGGGCGCTGCTCGTCGCCCTCCTCTTCCTCTCCGGCGCCCTTCTTCTCGCGCGCGTCCGGCCCTCCCCTTCCCCCTCGGAGTAGTCGCGCCCCGGCTCCCGGCCGGTCCGGCTCGGCCCATCTTGTGTCCGCGGCGGGCCCTCTGGTATCCTCGCGGCGTTCCGTTCTCACTCTTCCGCCTCCCCCGAGGAGCGAGCGATACGCGGAGAACGGCGGCCCGGACCTCTTGCCGGAAGGAGCCTGCGAAGAAGATGCGATTCGAAACCAAGACCGTGCGGGCGGGCGTCGCTCCCGATCCCACGACCGGGGCGATCGTCCCTCCCATCTACCAGACCGCGACGTACGTGCTCGAGGAAGTCGGCAAGAACAAGGGCTTCGACTACACGCGCGCCTCGAACCCGACTCGCCAGATGCTCGAAGAGAACCTCGCGGCCATCGAGGGGGGGCGCCATGCGGTCGCCTACGCCTCGGGGCTCTCCGCGGTCGACGCGGTTCTCCGCCTTTTCGAGCCCGGGGACCACATCGTCTCGACCGACGACGTCTACGGAGGGGTCTACCGCCTCTTCGAGCGGATCCTCTCCCGGTACGGCCTCCGCTTCACCTACGTCGACTCCACCGACCCGAAGAAGGTGGAGCGCGCGATCCGACCGGAGACGAAGATGGTCTGGATCGAAACGCCGACGAACCCGCTTCTCAAGCTGACCGATCTCGGGGCGGTCGG
>JBDRFQ010000347.1:0-5685 GCA_043818685.1 Candidatus Eiseniibacteriota bacterium | reverse complement strand
GTTCATGTTGTTCTGAACGAACGGCATCATGTGCTGGGCATAGGCGGAGGTGATGATGTCCCCCCAGCCTTGGGCGACCGCCGAGGCGATCGAGTCGTTGAACTCCGGGTTGTGCCACTCGGCGCTCGACTGGAGCTGCCCGGCGAGGTGGATGTTCAGCGGAAGCTGATAGTAGCGGTGGCAGTCGAGAAGCTCGTCGAAGCCGTCGTCCGGGTTGTCCGGATCGCCGGGATACGAGGCGTTCTCCTCCCGCTCCCCGTAGAAGACCGTCGTCCACGTCAGGCCCTGGTTCCCGTGAACCATGAAGGCGACGTTGTGGTCCCCGGGACGGCTCTCGTTGTTCGCGGCGATGTCGTCGAGCAGCTCGCTCCCCCGCGCCGTGAAGACGTAGAAACGGACCGGCGTGAGGTCCCCGGCGGCGGCCGCATCGCGGATGTCCTCGTAGGAAGCGCCGCTCTTCCCGAAGGCGCGGACCGCCGCCTCCTCGAAGCCGCCGGGGAGACCGATCGAACCTTCCACCATGTCGTGGAGGAAGGAGACGTTCACCCTCTTCACGCCCTCCGTCTCGGACTCGTCGAACGAGGAGTCTTGCATTCGGCCCTCGAGCCCGCCGTCCGGGCCGTACCCGATCCGGAGTACCCGGTCCCACCGGATCGGAGCCTCGCCGCGGATCCCGTCGGGAAGGGCGGTCGTTCCGCCGTCCGCGTAGTCGAGCGCGAAGTAGAACCTCGTCCCGGTGTCCCTCATATCGTTTGTCTTGCCGCCGAAGGAGCCGAGGCCGGCGACCTGAACGCGGAAGGCGAGCCGGTCGGTGTTCTGATCGTAATGGAAAGCCATGAGGTCCGCCGCGCGCGCGCCCGGGCGGGCCGTGTCGTAAACGGGATCGAGGGCCCTCGCGTGTTCGGGGCCGTACGCCTCCGGATCGCCGGCCGCGCCGGCTCCGGGCGCGGGAACCGCCGGGCGGGACCAGGCCGAAGCGGGGGAGGGGATAATCAGACAAGTGAAGAAGAGACCGAGCACGGCGACCTGCACGAGGCGCATGGACATTCTCCTTGCTTGTAAAACGATGGGGGAGCGGCAAGCGAGAAACGGCCGTTGCTCCCGCCCCGCGCGGGCGGAGACAGCAGGCCGTATCTCGCGGATCTTCCGGATAATTATACCATCACCGGCCGCGCCGATCAATCGGCCGGCGCGGACGGGGCATCGTCCTCGGCCGCCGGGAACTCGAGAATCGTCCCGGACAGGGGCTCGAGGGTGAGCCGGAGAAGCCGATCTTCGGCCGCGACCGGCTGCCCGGAGAAGAGATCCCGCGCGCCCTCCGCCTCGAACGGAAGGGCCGCAGGATCGACGAGGACCGTCGCGGGAGCCCCTCCGGAGTTGAGGGCGACGACGAGCCGGTCCTCCTCCGTCCACCTCGCGTACGCGTAGATCTTCTTCTCGGCGAGAAGGGTGCGGAACTCGCCTCGGCGGAAGGCCGGGTGGTTCCGGCGGATCGCGAGGGTCTCGCGCACACGGTCGCGCAGCGCCGCGCCCCTGGGCGTCTCGAGCGTTCTCCAATCGAAGGGGCGGCGGCAGTCCGGATCGGGTCCGCCTTCCATCCCGATCTCGTCCCCGTAGTAAATGTGGGGAACGCCGACATAGGTCGCGCCGAAGAGGGCCGCCAAGAGGAACCGGCGCGTGTCCCCTCCGGCCAGCGTGAGAAACCGCTCCGTGTCGTGCGACCCGACGAGGTTCATCGCGGCGAGCGCGGAGGGGAGAGGGTAGCCGAGCCGTCCCCCGGCGAGCTGGCGGTCGAATGTCTTCGCGTCGATGTTCCCCCGCGCGAAGAACGCGAGACACGGATCGCGGAAGTAGCGGTAGTTCATCGTCGCGTCGAAGCGGAGCGCCGAGAGGTCCCCCGCGGCGTTCCCCCAGAGTTCGGCGATGACCAAGGCGTCCGGCTTCACGCGCCGCACCTCCTCGCGGAAGATCTTCCACACCCATGCCGGAACCTCGTTCGCCACGTCGAGCCGAAACCCGTCGGCGCCCAGCTCCTCGAGCCAGAAACGAACGGCGGCGCGGATCTCGTCGAGAACCTGCGTGTTGGGCTCCGCCTCGGAGACCCGGGTCGTTGTCTGCTCGGTAACGTTCGGGCGGGAGAGGTCGAAGTTCAGGTTCGGGAGATCGCCGAACCCCCACCAGCAATCGTAGTAGTCGCTTGCTTTCTCCCCCTCCGCGAAGCTCTCGGGAAGAGGCCACTTGCGCCACTCGTACCAGCTCCAGTACGGCGATTCCTTCCCTTTCTCCCGGCAATCGGCGAACGCGTAGTGGCAGTTCCCCGTGTGGTTGAAAACCCCGTCGACGACGATCCGGATTCCCGCCTCGTGCGCGGCGTCTACGAGCTTCCGAAAGGCCTCGTCGCCGCCGAAGTGCGGATCCACCTCGCGGTAGTTGCACGCGTCGTACTTGTGGTTCGATTTGGCGGTGTGAAGCGGATTGAAGTAGAGAACCGTCGCGCCCAGGTCCTTTAAGTACGTGAGTTTCTCGCGTACACCTTCTAGATCCCCGCCGTAGAACGAGAAGTAGTCCGGGCGCCCGTCGGTCCGGTACGGGCTTTTCGCCAGGCCAGCCGTGTCGTACCAGTCCTTGACGAGGTGGTAATACTCGCCGTTCTTCGTTCCCCCGTCCGGCAGGGAGGTCTTCCCCTTGTAGTACGGCTCGCGGAAATCGGGATCGTTCTTCTTGTTCCCGTTAAAGAAGCGGTCGGGGAAGATCTGGTAGAAGACACCGTCGATCACCCAGTCGGGAACCGCGAAGATCGGGGTTCCGATCGCGTTGATCTCGAGAAGCCGGGCGTCGTCCGCTTCCCTCGCGAGGCCGGAGCGGACGAGGACGCGCGAGGAATCGCCGTCCGTGAGAACGACGCCCAGACGGCCCTCGATGTCCGGCGCCGCGTTCAGCTCGCCCCGGAAGTAGACATAGCGCCCGTCGACGCCGAGCTCCCGCATCGGAAGGATGCTCTCCGACCCTCCCCGCCGGAAGAGGATTGCCGCGCCGGTCACGTCTCCTTGATGAGCGCGGGCGGTCACGACGACGCGCCCGGGCTCGACACGCACCGCGCTCACGTTCTCCGGGGAGAGGGAGAGCGTCCCCTCCCAGATGATCCCGTCTCCCCGGCGGAGTGGGATCGACGGGAAGCGGTTGTCCACGACGAGGATCGAGTTGAACCCTCCGAACCCGTCGTCAGCCTTCTTCTCGTTCGCTTCGTCGTGATACCAAACGCCGTCCGCGACGAACTTGTACTGGTGCTCGCCCGGCGGAAGGGCGAGCCGAACGTGAAAGAGACCGCCGGCGTCCGGCCCTTCCATCGGCTGGGCGTCCGGCTTCCACTCGTTGAACGTGCCGGCGAGGAAGACCGCCTGAGGGGTCCTCTCCGGCCGGAACGTGAAGAGCACCTCCCGGATCTCGGCGACCCCGGACTCCTCCGCGCGCTTGACGATCCGGTACACCTCCGGCTCCGGCTCCGCCCCGGCGTAGAGCACCGAGTTCGACGAACCGTACGGGTTCGTGACCGACTCCCTCGCGTTCGGGTCCTCGACCCACACGTCGTCCACGACGAACTTATACTCGTAGCGTCCAGGCGCGAGCTCGATCTCCCGCTCGAAGATCCCGTCGCCGTCCGCGTCGGTCATTCGGTCGGCGGCCGGGTCCCACCGGTTCCACTCGCCGGCGACGAACACCTGGTGATCGGGGCCGTCGGCGGAGTAGCGGAGCAGAACGGGAACCTCGGCGGTGGCCTCGATGGCTCCCGCGAGGAGGACGAACAGAGGCAACGAGAGGAATCGGGCTCGCATGGCATCTCTCCTTCGGTCGGGGCGCGATTCGGCTCCGGTGCCCGAATGATAGAGCCCCCCGCGCGGCGCCACAAGGAAATCAACCCCGTTGACTCCCTTCCGGACCGGTTGCTATCCTCGCCCCCGAAAGGATCGGTCGCGTCCGGAGCGGCTCTGGGTTTCCATGCGTGGAGTTCTCGGTTTTCTTCTTCTGTCTCTTCTGATCCCGCTTCCGGCTCTCGCGACGACGGGGACGGACCTCTCCAATCGCATCACGATCGACGGCTACTCGGACGACTTCACCGAAGACGAAGTCGTCTTCATCGACACGCTCATCGACGTGAACGGGGACGGAATACCCGAGGTCGTCGCCCAGGAGAGGAACAACGACTCGAAGTGGGGCTTCAACAACGACATCAACCAGATCAAGATCACGTGGGACAACGACAACCTCTACATCGCCGTCGACGGAATCTCCTGGGACAACAACATCATCCTTCTGTTCGACTATCTCCCCGGCGGCCTCGAGAAGATGACCGAGCTGAACTCCTGGCGCCGCAATTTCGTTTTCGCGGGGAACCTGCTCCCCGATCTCTTCCTCGCGACCTGGGACGGGAACACGACGCCTCAGCTCTGGCGCTTCGCCCGCGAGAACCAGGTCGCGCAGATCGACATCTCCCTCTTCGAGACGGTCGCGACCTTCGCGCAGGGGAACACCGGCCGTTCGATGGAGGCGCGGATCCCCTGGACGGTCTTCTACGGGGAAGCTCTCGAGCGCCGGTACGACGCGGACCTTCGTGATTCGGTCTACGTTCTTCCGGGCGGAATCGACAGGGTCCGGTCGATCCGGATCGCGGCGATTCTCACGGCGGGGCCGGACGGCACCGGAGGCCCCGACTCGGCCCCCGACAACCTCGGGGGGCACACCATCGAGTCGTCGAACCAGGTGACCATCGACAACTTCGCGATCGTTCCGCTCGACGACACTTCCTACGTCGCCGGGGGCGGCGGGGAGGTCTTCGCGTGGGAGGAGGGAGTGGTCGACACCCTCCCGCCGGACAGCCTCCCCGACATCGGGGTCGGCATCACGGAGCGGCGCTCTTTCGCATTCACACCCCCGTTTCCGCAGAAGAACTTCACGTTCAGTTCCCTGAATCTGCTCCGGCCGGTCGTTTCTCCGGAAACGGGCGACTTCTTGCGGTTCGAGTTCACGCTCACGCCCGAGCCGGACTCGACCGACGTCTTCGATCGCATTCGGGGCATCTACGTGACGGCCGAGATCTACGACATGCGCGGTGAGCGGGTCAGGGTTCTCTACCAATACGATCTCAGGCCGGTGGTTTGGCCCGGCGATCCGGGCATGGACTTCTGGGACGGGCGGGACGAGAGCGGGCGCATCGTTCCCGGCGGCATCTACATGCTTCGCTTCGTCGTGGAACCGGGCGTCTTCCGGACGACGAAGGCGTTTTCGGTGGTCCGATGAGGAAGATCGTCTGCATCGCCTGGCTTTTCGCCTTCGTTGCGGCCCCGGCGGGCGCCTACTTCGACCGGCTCGAGGTGGGGGGGAGGGCGGTCGCGATGGCGAAGACCTTCCACGCGCTCGCCGACGATCCGTCGGCGGTCTATTGGAACCCCGCCGGATTCGCGGGTCAGAGGCGCGCGTCCGTTCTCCTCACCCACTACCGGCCCTACGTGGTGGAGGACCTCTCCGTGAGCTTCGCCGCGCTCGCGTTTCCCCTGCCCCCGGCTCTCGGCACGGCGGGGATCGGATGGCACCACACGGGCGTGACCGGCGTCGTCTCGGAGGACCTTTTCCTCCTCTCCCTCGCGCGGTCGTTTCCGCTCCCCGCTCTCGGCGGCTTGGGGGTAGGGA